>CAYMMR010000027.1:3495-16397 GCA_964391545.1 uncultured Nitrospinota bacterium
ATTATTTTCAATTGGAGACTTTTTTAATATCTCCTTTGCATTCTCAAAAACTTGTCCTGAACTTGTTTCAGGATATCTTATTGCTTCTCTCTTTTGCATAATAAAAGTCTATGTTAAATTGGGATATATTGTCAATCCAAAAACTGGAACAAAAACATGATTCACCACAAAGACACAAAGGACACAAAGGAGAAAGGGTGAAGATGTAGAAAAAAAATAAAATTATTTTTTCTCTCTTTCCTCTCAATCTTTTTCTTTTATTCTCTTTGTGTTCTTTGTGCCTTTGTGGTGAAATGATTTTATAATTTACATCAAAAAAACTGCAATTAACCACATTGGATTCATATCACAGGCAGCTTTACGATAAACTCCGTCCCCGCCCCCATCTGGCTTTTTACTTCAATATCGGCTCCAAGATGGTCTAATATGTTTTTTACTATCGAGAGGCCGAGTCCCGTCCCGTAAGGTTTTGTCGTATAGAAAGGGTCGAAGATGAATTTCAGCTTTTCCTTATCTATACCGCATCCTGTGTCCGATACCTTTATCACCGCTTTGCCTCCTCCATCGAGGGGAGGAGAACTTTGATTCTCCTTGTATGTCTTAATACTAATGGTTCCTCGAGAATCCATTGCCTGTATTGAATTGAGGTATATATTTAAAAATGCCTGTTTCACCTTATCCTCATCCAGTGAAATCTTTTGAATCTTGCTGTCATAATCCCTTTCTACGATTATATCCTTATCCCTAATATAACTTTTTACAAGGAGAAGCGTATCGTCGAGAACGGAGTTTATATCCAGTAATTCTAATTTTAACTTGAGCGGTTTTGCATAGGAAAGAAGCTCCTCGAGAATGGCTTCGAGGTGAAAGACCTCCTTTAATGCAAGGTCAAAATGTTCTTTGGTATCTCCTGCAAATGGAATCAGCCTGTTTAATATCTGGAGATTCATCTTTATCGAAGATAGCGGATTCCTTATCTCATGGGCGATGCCGACGGATAACTGCCCGAGGGCTGCAAGCCTCTCCGTATCCGCAATTTTTTCCTGAAGCCTTTTATTCTCGCTTACATCCCGTATTATACCCATTACTCCTATAATAATGTCTGTTTCGTCTCTAAGGGGAGATGTGCTGATAACGGTCTCCCTGACATTGCCGTATTTGTCCACAATTTCCATTTCGTAAACCTCATTAATTCCTTCTTCCGAGGTCTTTTTAAATCTCCTTCCGATATGCTTCGTATTCAATATGCTTAAGAAAGACTTTCCTATAAGCTCATTCTTATTATAGCCCCACTCGCCGATTTTTTCGTTTACATAGATAAACCTCCCCTCGGTATCCAGAGCCCATATCACATCGTTTGCATTTTCGAGCAGTCTTTTATAAAAATCTCCGGTCATATCTTTAAAGGCAAAAGGGTTAAAAGGCTAAGAGGTTAAGAGGTTTAAACATTTTTACCTTTTTGCCTTTTAGCCTTTTAGCCTTTTAGCCTCTCAACCTTTAAACAACATCGAATCTATAAATATATCGTTAAAATCTTCATCATTGACTATCTGAACATGCTCGACCTTATCCGCAATGAGTTCGGCCTCTTCTCTCGCCTTCAGGGAAAGAAGCGCCATCCTTGCGCCTGTTCCGGCAGCATCTCCGACAAATTCTATTTTATCCTTCTCGACTTCGGGAACGATGCCTATCCTTATTGCATTCTCTTTGTCTATTGCAGCGCCAAAGGAACCCGATATATATATTCTATCCAGGTCGTCCTTTTTCAATCCCTTTTTCTTTAATAAAAGCAAAATCCCGGTATGGACTGCTGCCTTTGCCTTCTGCACCTCTTCTATATCCCGTCTTGTTATCACGATGGGCTCGAAATTCGCAGTATGCTGCTTGGGTATCAATATAAATTTGTCGTCCAACAGCTTATGTGATTTTAACTCCCTGTTAAAATATCCTCTCTCATTTATAATACCCCTTTTTAAAAAGGATGCAATGGTATCAATCACTGCCGACCCGCATAATCCCACAGGCTTGAAATCATCCACTGTCTCGTAACTTATATGAAAATCCCCATCCATATCAACCTTGTATACAATACCCCGTCCGAACATCCTGCCGCTGGTTAATCGAGAGCCTTCAAAGGCAGGACCTGCTGCAACAGAGCATGCCGTCATCCAATCGGAATTTCCGAGAACAATCTCCCCGTTCGTCCCCAAATCTATAAACAGCGAGACCTCTTTTTTCCTGTGTATACCGGATGCCAGAATGCCTGCAACCGTATCCGCGCCTATAAACCCGCCTATTATTGGCAGGAACTCTATTCTTGCGGAGGGATTGACATTCAATTTTAAATCGGTTTTGAATTCTCCCAGTGGCGATGAATAAAGATAGGAAATCGAAGGCGTGAAGGGGGAGCGGACGAGATGTTTCGGGTTTATGCCGAGGAATATATGATGGATAAGGGTATTACCCACCAGCGTCAGTTTATATATGGAATCCGGCAGGATGCCTGCATCTCTATGGAAGTATGCAACAAGCCTGTTTATCCCTTCGATGAGCTTGTTCTGAAGTTCCACAAGTCTCTTATTCTCCTTAAGACAATACTCTGCCCTTGTCATTAGGTCTGCGCCGCGCACTATCTGAGGATTCAAGATGGAATTCGCCGAGACAAGCCTCCCTTTTTCCATATCGTGGAGATAGCCGGTAATAGTCGTGGTTCCGAGGTCAACTGCCATGCCATAGATTTCTCTCCGCTTTGAAATATCTATAACCCTTTCCGACAGATTATCGGCAACTACATTTATCTCTCCGGAATTATCCCTTAACCGGTCGGAAAACTGGCTTACGATTGCAGGAGAAAGTTTATATTTTGAATCCATTGCGCCGGACAGTATTTGATAATCCGATAGATTCGCTTCGCTCACTACAAGCTTTCCATCTGCCGCGGGTTTAAAAGGAATTTTTATATTTTTCATATAAATCGCCGGATAAAAGCCGTATTCTTTAAGTTCCTTTTCAAGCGACTCCTTTAAAAACCTTTTTTTAATATCTATGCTGTCATTCAGAATTCTGCTCTTAAAGGGGACAAAGATTTCAATATCCTCTTCTACTTTAAGCTTGCAGGCAAGCCTGTAATTGCCGTTTAATTCTTCCTGCGAAAGCTGAAGCCTTTCTATCTGATCCGGCTCTGCCGTCATCCCCTTTTTCACCCTTACCACACATTTTCCGCATGAGCCGGATTTATTGCAAAAACTGGTAATCCTCGCTCCGGACGCATGAATTGCATCCAAAAGATTTTCGCCGTCCTTTACAAATATTCTCTTCCGATGCGGGTATAAGGTTACGCTGAATTTCTGATTTCGGACTTCCGATTTCGGATTAAAAAATTCCAAATCCTCTATTTCGCCGGCATCGTATACGGATTCAACCATTGCCTTTATATTTTCTTTTTTGGCATCGGGGGGTATCTCGCACCCCGAGCCGAGAATAAAACCGCCCCTTCCCAGAGACGATTTCACCAAAGACAGCGATTCTTTCCTTATTTTATCCGGAGCCCCCTCCACAAAATCGAGCGGTTTTATATTTCCGCTGAAACACATATTGCCCGATTGTTCAAAAGCAACCTGAAGGGGAACTAGATAATCGATTGTAAGAATATCCACAGGCGCCGCTCCGATACTCGGTATAATCTGCTGAATCGGACCGGCAACGCTGTACCATGTAATAATATCCCGGTTAATCCCTTTAATCATTCCAAAAATCTTTTTTAAATTCGGAAGCTCGAATTCGTCGAATATCCTCTTTGGAAGCACCGATGGAGACGCAGAGGGATTGAACATAATTATGGAATCCGCCCCTGCCTCTAACAGCGAACGGATGAATCGAACGGCTGCCTCCGTAGTAAAATCGAGTATCCTTCTGAATCCGTCGGGACGGTCAACAATCATGTATAGCATTTTCTCTATATCCATAATTCTGGAGGCAATAGTGATAGGGCCGAGGGCATGGGCAACCACAGGAGTCTTGCCGCCTAATTCCTTTTTCATAATCTTTACGGCATCGATTATTTGAGGCATCCTTCCGTCGCTTTGAGGGTCGGGAATTCGGAGGAGCGAAAGGTCATCGCAGTCTTTTAACAACGGGAGTGCAACATAAGGATAATTATTATCGGGATAGAAAAGACGGCATCCCAGCGCCTCTGCCTCGACGCATAAATCGGCGAAGGCGAATACTGCATCGTGACCGAAGGATCTCAGGGCATCTATCTGGCAGCGGGCAATAACCTCGCCGTCGAGGACATATTCCTTTACGCTTATACCCTTCATAACTGCAGTAACCGCCGCAATCTCGGGTATAACAGGAGGACGATCTACCTCTTCAAATCTAATTGTAGCTCTTACCCGCTCTAAAGAAGTCATAACATAAAGGGGCAAAGGGGCAAGTATGTTTTTATCTTGACCCTTCACCCTTGACCCCTGACCCTATCTTTTACAGGCTTTTAAAATAATTCAATCCGTCAAAGGCGTCGAAGGAGACATAATCGAGTCCAAGGGATTCTGCGCTTGCCTGCTGGGCCGCAGACCCGCCTGCCACTACCTTTAGATTGACAAGTCCACTTTTGATACATAGAGGCTTTACCTCCTTCACGGCAGAAAGACAAACGGTCATTAAACTGGAAACGCCGATTATATCGGCCTTTTCCCTTATAGCTGCATCTATGAAGTTCTGGGGCGGGACATCTTTGCCGAGATTTATAACCTTTATATCCGATAACCTCGATATAGTAGCCACTATGTGCTTTCCGAGGTCATGCACATCACCCTGAATCGTCCCGATAACAAGCACTTTTTGTTTCCGTCCATTATTGCCATACAAAATGTCATAAGCATCTGCTATTTCATCCATAGTATTCCGAAGTTTTCTGGCAATGCACTGGTCTATAACCTCTGTAACCGCCCTGCTCGCCAGAAGGACATCGAGGAGCTGAAAATTCTCTACAGTGCATTTATTCCTTAAAGCCCCAAGCCCCGATGTCAACGCTCTTATAATTTCATGGATGTCAACTCCTGTATCGAGCATCCTGTCCGCAAGGGCTACCGCCTTATTGTTTTCTCCTCTTTCTACCAGCAGTGACAGGTCATTAATTAAATCCATAGGTCAAAACATTAAATAGATTTTATGAAATGTTAAATTCTCTATAATATTCGAGCTATTAACCTATTATAAATGAAAGAATTATAATTTGGTATCTTTTTTGCTTAATATATTTGAAGGTTTGGGAAGGAAGTGGGGATATCGGAAATCGAAACAAAAGGGCCCCTGCAATTCTTGTCCGCTTTTCCGACGGCAGGATTGCCCTTCTCTAAAACAAAAAGAGGGGTGACATCATCGCCCCTCTTTTTTTATTTTTAACCCCTCCTCAATCCTCCCCTTATTTTAAGGGGAGGACAAAGGTGGGGTTAGTTTTCAGCACTTGCACAAACCATGCAGGTGCTTTACTATATCCTTAATCTCCGCATCGCTTAAAATACTTTTAAAGGGAGGCATAAATGTGGATTTGCTTACTGCTGCGCCGCCCTCTTTAATCGCGCTAAAAATGTTGTCATCCGTAAGCTTCTTCATATCGGCAGCACTTGTATGGTCTCTCGGAGCCGTAGTCAGATACGGGGCATTTATGCCTCCGCCGCTGCCTTTAGTGCCATGACACTGGACACAGTATAGCTTATAATTGTCCTCTGCATTCTCTGCCGCAGCAAAAGGCACAATCGTTAATCCTAAAAACAAAATAATCGTCATTAATGCAATCAATCTTTTCATTATCTCTTACCTCCTAAATATTACAGGCTAAGAGGCTAATAGGTTAAGAGGTTAAGAGGTTTAAACCTTTTCGCCTTTTTGCCTTTTCGCCTTTTTTGTTTACTCCTTCATAGATGCAACGAATTTCGCCAGAAGCATAAAATCTTCATCGGAAAGATCTCTCTTCGGCATCCATATCTTCGGGTCATACTTCATCGGATTTTTCATAAAATCGTATATCCAATCCGGGTTTAATCTGGCTCCGGCGTTGTAAAGTGTCGGGCAGGAAACACCGCCTTCATCCGCCTTTATCCTATGGCAGCCGTGGCATGCCTCTTTCTGTGTAAAGAGTATCTTTGCCTTTGCCTTCGAGAAGTTTTCATCTGCTATAACCCCTGACTTCATGCTGGCATCTTTAAGAGTCATAAGATGTTTTGCAACAGCCTCTGCCTCATCCTTTGACAGCTTTGCAGCACAAGGCTTCACATCCACGATTTCATCTTTTTTCTCGCCCGGCTTGATATGGTTCAGATATACTGTCCCTGCCGGTCTCAATACTGTAGGATTCTGAAGGAAACTTACAAGCCATGCCTCCTTAAACTTGCTCCCTGCATAAAACAAATCGGGAGCTTTTCTGTTTAATAGCTCGGCTATTGTTTTAGCCGAAGGCCCTTGCATCTTATGACAGGTTCCGCACTTTTTAGAATCTACGACAGCCTTGCCATCCGCTGCAAAGGAACTACCGGCCGAAAAAAATACCACACCTACAAACAAGCTAATCAATAATCTTAATGCCTTCATTTTAATTTAACCTCCTTTTATTGTTTTTAACTCATAACCCATAACTCATAACCCATAACTCTTTAATATCATCACCTCCTATTTCTCATAATCTTTTCTCATACCCCTTGCAAACCACAATTGTCCTATTACTAATATTATTACAGCAGCAGCCGGATATGTATATACTTTACTGCCGGCTTTGGGCTCCAGTAACAGCCAATACCAGGTAGTCATCGTATGCTTCGAGCCCTTTTCTCCATTCGAGCCGTCCCAGTTTGCAAAGGCTATGGGTATAAATTTGCCCGATTCAAACTGCAGGTCATCCTTCGTATTCGATGTTGTAAGACTCCTCTTCAATACTATCTTCCATATACCGCCTTTATATTCCCCTTTACCCTTCACATCGGTCTTGGCGGCATCCCTCGCCTTTGCCGAGCCGATGCCGCTCGAATCCATAACCTTTATTGCCTGCGCCCCGCTGCTCCAATACCACAGATTCACGCCCATTTCCTTATCCCCGTGTCCGAAATAGGGTTTCTGCATAGCTGCAGGAATTGCCGCAGGCAATTGTATCGAGACGGCATCCTCAAATACTTCGCCTTCGCTCAATTTCTCCGCATCCGCATCTCCCGGAATACTCTTTGTTCTATCGTCCCATTCCAGCAAGAATGCTATCTCTTTATCGTTAAAAAGCGCCCTTGCGGTAATCCCATCGCTTGTCGGCTTAAAAAATCTATCCTTTGCAATAATCTGCGGGATCAATTGATATGCAGTAGGCTGAGCCTGATTCCATTCAGGGGCGTTTACATCCTCCGGCAGATTGCCTTCGACATATTTTGCCTTTAAAACGGTCTCCCCCTCTTTAAGCCTCCTCGTATCGTCGGACAGAGACATTACATAATTTACCACATGCCAGCGCTCTTCTTCGCTCAATTTATTCTCGCTTTTCTCATCCGCAAAAGACGGCATCGGAGTTCCCGGGATGCCTGCCGATACCCTCATAAAAATATCTTCAGGGGCGCTCCCCGCCCTGAATGTCCACGGTTTTGTCAGATTTCTGGGCCACACCCTGAAGCCCCAGTCATCCTTCAGCTTTTTCATGGCATCCCCTCTGCCTGTTTCGCCATGACATTCATAACACTTTGCCTTTTTAAAAGCCTCTTTGCCTTTATTAATGCTCTCCTCTGACGAAGATACCTTATTTCCGGCGCTTATCTGCCCCGATGCCTTCTCTGTCTCAAAAAGGTCTGTAAGGCTTTTTACATAAGCAACCAAATCCCATCTCTCTTTATCGGACAACACATCCTTCCATGCAGGCATGGATGTCCCGAGCATAGAGCCTGGCATACCTTCGCTTATCATCCTGAAAATATCCTCATCCCTCGCCACCTGTCCCACAGGAGAGCTTTTATATTTATATACACCGAGCGAAAAATCCCTCGGCGGAGGGTTTAAAAATTCTGCGGCAGGACCATTCCCCTCCCCCTTCTCGCCGTGACACCACCAGCATTTTTTCTCGTAAATCTTTTTCCCGGCCCCTTTATCACCCTGTTCGGCAAATGTATCAAGTGTAAGCGTAAGTGTAAGCATAAGCGCAAAAAATAATATAAACATTTTCTTTTTATCCATTATTACCCCCTTTTTATAAAGTGCAAGTGTAAGTGTAAAAAAACAATATAAACATACTGCTTACTGCCTACTGACAGGCGGAACGCCTGTCCGTACAAACAGGTCTTAAGACCTGTTGCTACTTTGTTAGAACCATATCTGAGGCGCACCCTCAATCTCGGTAACCCCTTTTAAAATATCCCTTCTCGATACAATACCTATCAATTTACCATCTTTATCAACAACCGGGACCCTGATAATATGTTTAGTCTCCAGTATATTAATTATCTCGCTTACAGGGGTATCTTCTTTCACGGTGATTGGATTTTTAGTCATAATACCTTCTGTAACTAAATTCTTTATATCCTTCCCCTCTTTGACTGCCCTTATAATATCGAACTCCGTTACAATCCCTATTACTTTTTTATTAGTATCTAATACCGGAATTCCGCTTATCTCTCCGCTTATCATTGCAAGCGCAATATCGGATACCTTCGACTTCGGACTTGCAGTGATAAAATTACCCCTCGTCATTATTCCTGCTGCCTTTTTAAATAATTCCATTGCCATCCCCCTTTTTATAGTGTCAAAGAGTCAAAGTGCCATAGTATCAAAGTAAAAGTCTTTGACTCTTTGACTCTCTGACACTTTGATACTTTTTCATTCAAATGTCCTTGGCGTATGTCCCGTATAATCATACAGAAAGAGAATAACCTTCCATATCTCATCTTCGCTTATAAAATGCTGCCATACAGGCATGGCAGAAATCCACGGGGCGCCTTCCTTCGGCAATCCCGGTCCTCCTGTCCCGATTCTCCAGAAAAGAAACGACTCCTGAAGCTGGGCAATAGTTCCGACATCAACGAAATTTGCAGGAAGCGGGAAAAAACCGCGATAGTAATGCCCCTTTCCATCTAATTTATCGCCGTGACAGTAAAAACAATTTTTGAAATATACAATTCCGCCCTCTTTTACATTTTTATCAAAATTAGCCTTGTCTTCTCTCAGCGGGTTTTTTAGCGTCAGCAGATTATAAGATTTACCATACAATTCTATAGAAGAGGGAGGGGCAGGATGGATAGATCGTAATTCCACGGGCGCCTCAAAACTCGGCTTGACATTTTGGTAAGTGATATAGCCGCCGATAAGCGCAATAGCCGCAATAACGGCTATTCTCAATCCGCCTTTCTCGGGATTTCCATAAACCTCTTTTATAGGTTTTGCAAGCTCCTTTGCGGATTCTTCGTTATATGTCAAATAAAGGAGGACGCCTGATACCACGAAAAACATATATATCATCATAAGATTAGCAGGAACTACAGGCCATGTCCCGTGGTGGAGAAACGCCCCTATTGCAGGTATCCCCAGTTTAATGATGAAGTAAAAAACAAATATCAATATTACAGCCTGAATCATCTTTTTCATTCTACCCCCCCTTATAAAGAAAGTATCAGAGTATCAAAGTATCAAAGAGTCAAAGTCCTTAAACCCTGACACTCTGACTCTTTGACACTTTCAAGTTATCCTGCCTTTTCCATTAAATATTTAATAATCATATCCATCTCTTTTGCCGTCATCTTTTCTGCCAAATCCGGCGGCATTGTTCCGGGCTCAAAACCTTTTGCTACGACAGCATCGGGGTTAAGAATCGACTGCATTATATACTGCTCGGCGCTCAATCCTTTTGCCGCCTTTTTTGACCTCGATGCCAATCCAGTAAGATCGGGACCAACATCTCCAGCCTCTTCTATTCCGGGAATTTTGTGGCATGTCAGACACTGATTTTTAGCAAATGCCTCCTCAGGCGTCTTTGCGCTTGTAATCTCTGCCGGAGCCTCTGCCCCTGCCGCAGGCGCCGGAGCGCCTCCTGTCGGCAGCTTAACGGTAACCTTCACTCCTGCCGTCTGCTGCAAATAGGCTATTACCGCCCCCATCTCCGCATCGGAAAGCCCGATTGACCCTTTGCTGACATTCGGCATAGGGCTTACCGTATCATTCGTTCCCGGCTTGCCAAAACCGACAACTACATACGCAGATGGCTCTACCAGCGATTCATGCAGATATTCCTCGCTTGTTTTTGCCTTGCCTTTATAACTGGAATCTTTTAACCTCTCTTCTGCTACTGCCCCTGCCCTGTCAAGCAGCGGCGCCCTTCCGCCTACGGGATTATGGCAGAGGGTGCAAGTCCCTTTCCCGTTAAATATCTTTCCACCGAGGACTATATACTGGTCCATAGTCATAGAGCCGCCAATTACCTCCTCTACAGGAGGCGGCTCCGGAATAATTTGAGGGATGCCATAATTCGAAAAAGCCCAATAACACAATGATATTACAACACTAAAAATCACGATGCGGATAAAATTTTTCATCTATTTCCTCCCTTTTTAGTGTTGAGTGTTGAGTGTTGGGTAAAATCTTTCCACTTGCCACTTAACACTTAACACTTTTTTTAGCTTGCTTCTGACGGATGCAGTTTCCCTTCAGTCTCTGCTGCCTTATGCTTCTTTTCGCTGAACTTTGCAATCCAGAATATAAATATGACAAGGGCTATAAACAGATAGACGCTCAATGTTATAACGCCTGCTGCATATCCCAGAGTCGGCGTAAAGGCATCGATGGAATTATCTCTGAAAACAGTATATACATGCCAGTGCTGGCGGATGGCAGAGCGGGCGTAACCCATCAACCCCATCAGCCATGTAAATGTTACAGCAAGAAGAAACAGGGTATACTGCGACCGCGGGGGCATCTTTCCCCACTCGATAGGCCCCGTAGACTTTGCGCCTTTATATATAAAGCCGTCTATTATGGAACTGATTATAATTACGCTCACCGTAGTCATAACCTGCGGCACCGATAAACCGATTCTCACATTTGCCGGTATAAAATAGCCGTATATTCCAAGGAATATGATATTCGCACAAGCGGCTGTGAAAAGCCCGACCTGAAACATATTCCCCTGTCTTGCCCACGACACGGTGGCTATCTTATTACTTCTCCTATAAAGCATAAATGTCAGAAAGGTAGCAATTATCATTATATTAACAGCAGTATTCTTTGCAGACATAACTCCCAGCGGGCCAAGAACAGGATGATGCGTCCCTCCTACCTGAGTTATCTCCTTAGCCGTCATAATAAGCGTGTGAGGCGTAAACCACACAAGGAAGCACACCACTATAACGACGGAAAGGTATTTAATTGCCGGCGTATATCTCTCCGAGCCTTTTATCCTGCCCATTCCGCACCAAAGATAATAATTGGCGCCGAGAAAAAGGGCGCCTATTAAAACCGCCTGTATGATAAAAAGCCATGCAAACACCCCTCCCATAAGGGTTATACCCATCTGCTGGCTGTAAGAATACATCTCCTTTGTCAGCCAGTATCCGGCAAACGGAAGCGGGAGGAGTCCGAATATAGCTATAAAATTGGAAGTATATCCCATCCAATCGTAGTGAGCCTTTTCCTCATCGTTCTTTGCGCTTAAAAACTTATAAGCGGCATAGGCGCCGACAACCGAGCCTCCATAGGCAATATTAGCAATGAAACGATGAAGATTTATCGGGTTCCACAGAGGCCCCTTTATTGCCGCCCATATATCTCCCTGAAACACTCCGGCATCGTCAATGCCCGACGGAGCCATCATGAATGTAATCCATGAATTGGAAAGAACCATCAGGGTCATGCCGAATACATTTAACATAAGTCCGACGGTAAGGTGCACCCACTTTGAAGCGCCTTCGTTTAAAGCATCCCATCCGTAATAATATATGTAGAGACAGAAACTCTCCCCGAAAAACAGGATTGCATATATAATCATTGCCTTCCCGAATATCCCCGCCAGATACTTGAAGAAATCTGGATAAAAGGAAACAAGCATGAATGCAAGTATGCCTCCAAGCGTGGCTGTAATAGAAAAGGCAGTCATGCTGATTTTGATAAACTCGTGCGCCATTTTATCGTATCTTTCATCCTTTGTCGCAAGACCTATGCCTTCTATAACAAGGACGAATATGGGGACGCCGAGAACGAAGGCGGCAAAGAAGAGATGGAGCTGGGATACTATCCATACCGCTATGCGGCTGTTAAAACCTTCGAAAACCGGATAATCTTCGACTTTTAATTTAGGCGCAGCCATATAGGCAGACTTCTTTTCTTCGGGCTTTTTCCCTTCTTCTGTCTTTCCTTCGACTTTGCTCGGGACAGGCGCAGCGTGCTCTCCGCCTGGCGCAGGAGCATCGGAAGCATAAGCAGCATCCATAGATGGCGAAGACGGCAGGAATGAATTCGATAGAGGAAGGATAAGCATAAAAATGAAGGATACCAAAAACAGCATAGAAGCCTTACGACTGAAACTTTTTTTCAAAAAAAACATTTCTCTCCTCCTTTATAAAATCAAGTCAGATTGCTTCGGGGCTTCGCCCCTCGCAATGACATATCTGCTCTGTGTGTCATTACGACCCTGAACTTGATTCAGGGGAAGCAATCTCAAACATTGAAATTTCCGAACATAACTTTATATTAAGGCAGACAACGACTAAAGGGTTAGCTGTAGAAGACAAGATTTTCCTCAAATTAAGACTCCTCCTCAAAAGTCTTTTTTAAGGGCTGTTAAGAAAAACTTTGTTAAGATATAAAATTTTTGCAATCATGTCAAGAAAAAAATTAGAAATGTTATTTAAAAATCAAAAGTGCACTGTTTTTGAGGGATTTAAAAATCAAAA
>CAYMMR010000028.1:0-16076 GCA_964391545.1 uncultured Nitrospinota bacterium
GGTGATATTGATTTTCTTGTCGATATGGAGGATGGTCGTTCATTACTTGACCTAATAGGTTTCAAGCAAGATGTAGAAGAACTGTTGTGTTGTAAGGTTGATGTATTGTCAAGCGGCGGTGTTAGTCCGTATTTAAAAGAAAATATAATTTCCGAGGCGGTGCCTTTATGAAAGACCAAAGTATCTATTTGCTCCATATAAGAGATGCCATTGGCAATATTGAAGAATATACCAAAGAAGGCAAGACTAATTTTTTCAAAGACCGTAAAACCCAAGATGCAGTTATCCGTAATCTTGAAATTATAGGCGAAGCCATCAAAAATATTCCCACTTCCTTTAAAACCCAATATCCAGATACTCCTTGGCGTGAAATTGCAGGAATGCGTGATATACTCATTCATGAATATTTTGGTGTTGATATAAAAATTGTCTGGGATGTAGTAGAAAAGCATCTGCCACAATTGAAACATGAAATAGAAGAACTTCTATTAAAAAATGAATAGAGACAAATGGGAAGATAATGAAAAAAGGAAGAAGAGAAAAGATTTGAGTAACGGGGATATTAAATCTTACAAGCATGAAAAGGACACCCGAAAAAAATGCCGTGCCTGTCGGTCTTGCCTCTTATGATACTGCAAAGCCAAAGCCCAAAAAGTATGAATATGACCCACATCTTGAACTTCTCACCAGCACCCGCTCCCTGCCGTTTAAGCTCGGCAAAGAAAACCGCATTGCCGTCAAAGTCATTGACCATAGAGGGAATGAGGTGATGGTAGTGAGGGAGGTGGGATAATACATCAAGAAAAATTAACTATAAAAAGGAGGATAAGAATGTTAAAAACCGTAAGAGGACATTATAAAGATGGAAAAATTGCGATATATGAGAAGCCTCAGGTGAGGGAGAGCGATATAATTATAACCTTCTTGAATTCGGAAGACGCAGGCTTAATAGATCTTCAGGCAAAGGGAATAACCAAAGAAGAAGCACACGACCTAAAGAATAGGCTGCGGTCATTTGAAGAAGACTGGAATGCGGAAGGGATGGAGCTCTATGACAGAATATAAAAGGGGAACTGTGGTATTGGTTTTATTTCCAAATTCTGACTTGTTTACTGCAAAACGCCGTCCGGCAGTGGTTGTGCAGGCCGATACGCTTAACACAGGCTTGGAGCAGGTGATTGTTGCCATGATTACGAGCAATCTTTCCCGCGACGCGAAGGACATCCCAGCCGTATTCGCATAAACAAAGATTCTGAAGAAGGCAAAAAAGCAGGTCTACTTACAGATTCAATAATAATGACAGACAATCTGGCTACTGTAAGATTTCTTGAAATAGAACGAACCATCGGCGTTTTATCTGTTATGCACATTATTGATAATGCACTGAAGTCAACATTAGACCTAAAATAGGAAGAATCGCCGTCAAGGTCATTGACCACAGGGGGGATGAGGTAATGGTGGTGAGGGAGGTGGAATGAGAATTATGGATAGCTCTTTCTTTTCATCGGGACAAGGGGAAGACCCTTTTTATAATCGTATCCGAGACAATCTTGAGTCACATTATAAGGATGCTCGTAACTTTGTTGAAGAAATGTGGCTAAAATATGCCCCTTATGCGGAACCCAATTTTTTAGATGATGCGAGAAAAGATTTTCATGCTAAGACATGGGAAATGTATCTTGGATGTCTTTTTTTAGACTCCGGCTTCAGTCTTCAGGAAAAAACAAAAATGGAAGGTCCTGATTTACACCTGCTTTGGAATGGTTGTTCAATATGGGTTGAGGCAACTGCGCCGGAATCGGGAACTGGTGATAATGCAGTTCCAGAGTATAAATATAATGAAGTTTCTGCCCCACCGTCAGATCAAATAATCCTTCGTTTTGCTTCAGCCATAAAAGAAAAGTTTGAGAAATATAAAAGTTATAGAAGTAAAGGCATAATAAATACCGCTGACTTCTACATAATCGCTATTAATGGAGGAAGGATTCGTTATAGTTTATATGGGCAAACACTTCCGTATATCGTTTCAAGCGTGCTGCCATTTGGTGATCTGGTATTCAAACTTGACAAGCAATCTGGAAAACTGGTCAATTCATTTCATCAATATAGGGATACTGTTGCAACTGCAAAAGGCAGTCCCGTGGCAACCGATATTTTTATGAATAAGGATTATGCAGGAATCAGTGCCGTTCTTTACTCATATATGAATGTTGTTAATCCTCCTAATAGAATTGGTGTTGAGGTTCATATTGTTTATAATCCCCTTGCAGACAATAAGCTACCTCAAGATATATTTACTTTTGGAACCGAATGGCGAGTAGAAGGGGAAGAACTAATTCAAAAAAGTTTTGCAGAGTGAGGAGGCGATTTTAAGATAAAAGGGTGGATTAACATGCCCCTTGCCATTGACAACCTAATCCTGAACTCACGTCCCCGATATTGAGGCGAAGATTACAAGATGGGGGGAGAAGCAAAAAGATTTAAAATTTCAAATATGGTGCAAAAGAAAATATGGCTTTAAAATCACTTGAATCGCAAAATGTGGAGTTCAAATCCAACTGGCGGGATGAGTCGGGAAAAAGGTATTAGCGCAGAAAAATGATAAAGGAGACAAGTGCTATGGAAGCGATAAAGATACTCGAGAGGGAAGAAAATCTTAACTGGGACTATGATGAAGATGCGGATGTTCTTTATATCAGCATCGGGGAACCGCAAAAGGCACTCGGAGTGGATATCGGTGAAGGGGCTATTGTGAGGTATATTGAAGCTACCGGCGAAGTGGTAGGGCTTACCCTAATAGGAGTTAAAGAGCGGTTACTTAAGAGTTTAAAATCGAACTGATATGTCATTAGCAGTTGATAATCCAATTTTAAATAATCCTTTTGAAGAGCCTGGAGAATACTGGATTTATGAGGAAGGGCAGCCTAAGAGGATGTCGGGCAGACGTCCTGCTGGATATTATTTCCGCACCGGTAAAAGACCCGATGCACAGATTGGTTTGTTTGCTGAGGAACAGTTTAAGGAGTTTGAAGTAGTAAATAAAATCGTAAATATTCAGTAAACACCCTTATTTATATCAAATGTAATAAATAATCTATAGGGCAAGCCTTTAGGCTTGCTTATATTTGTTTGTTTACAGGGCTAAAGCCCTGCCCTACATAAAATTATAGGGGTTTTACTGAATATTTACGATTTTAAACGGTTTGTTTTGATAAATGCAAAATCAGAAGTCAGCCTTGAAGATGAGCTTGTCCCAGCCTTTTCAGGTATATCTTTTCATAAGATTTTAGCATAAACTATCTTAAAAAATGATATTGAAACTTCTTCATTAATTATGAAAAAAATCCTTATAACACGCACCGACAGGATAGGGGATGTGGTTTTATCTACGCCTGTATTCAAGTCCATCAAAAGCAGCTTCCCGTCGGTTTCCATATCTGTCCTCGTCAGACCATATACAAAAGATATTGTTACTGATAATCCGAATGTGGATGAAGTTATAATCTATGACACTGAAGGGGAACACAGGACAATAAAGGGACTGTTAAAGCTTGCAAAGGAGATAAAGGATAGAAAATTTGATACGGCGCTTATACTATTTCTCGATTTTAGGGTGGGACTGCTTGCTTATCTATCTAAAATACCAAAGAGGATAGGTCCTGCAGCAAAACTCGCACAGATTTTTCTCACCGACAGGGTTGTCCAGCACAGGTCAAAGGTAGACAAACATGAGGCCGATTACAATCTGGAATTAGCGGAGTATCTTGGCGCAAAGGCGATAAGACAGTCGGAGATATATATACCAGATGAAATTACAAAAGGGGTTGATAAATTGTTTTCAAAACTCAAAACTCAAAACTCAAAACTCAAAACTCCCATAGTGGGTATCCATCCCGGAAGCGGAGGGTCTGCAAGAAACTGGAGGGATGAAAGATATACAGAGCTTGCGAATAAGATTAGTGATAATACAGGCGCCGTTATTTTTGTAACAGGGGGTCCAGGAGAAGATGAATTGTTAGATAAAATAGTTAATAGTATAAGGGGAAATGTTGTGAAATATATCAGTTATGGCGGGCTTAAGGAACTGTCAGCCATTATAAAGAGATTTAATGTAATGGTAGGGCCAAGCACGGGACCGGTTCATATTGCCGCTGCCGTAGGCACTCATGTAGTATCCATTTATTGTCCAATATTTGTCTGCCAGCCAAGGAGATGGGGGCCAATCGGCGAAAGGGATGTTGCAATCGTGCCCGATGTCCCTTTTTGTGAAAAATGTGTATTTGAAAAATGCGGGTATTATGATTGTATGGACAGGATAAGTGTTGACATGGTATTCGAGGAAGTAAAAAAGAGGTTATGGGAAAAATAATTCATGAGCTAAAAAAGGTATCGGGAAGGCTTATATTTCCATCTCTTATTCAGGGAAAGACCCATTCCGAAAAAATTTTATTAATTAAAGATAATTCTATAGGGGATTTTTTATTGTTCAGCGGGATATTGAGTTTTTATATAAGGCATTTTGGAGATAAGGTATATTGTCTTGTAAATAACAATGTGGAGGAGGCTGCAAGGTTATACACGGAAAATGTTATAGCTATAGATAATAAAAAATACTTTGCATCGCTTAAATACAGATATGAACTGCTTAACCGGCTTAAATGTATGGGCTTTGGAATGGCCGTAAATTCCATACTTAATTCCTCGGAATCCCGCGATATGCTGTATATATTGAAAATTCCAATGACATATCTATACGGCGGCGTGGTTATGGAATTAAAAAAGAGAAAGCGATGGGAAAAAAGAGCCGCCATAATTCCTTCGCTCGAGATGTTCGATAAAAACGGTGTATATACCAGAGTTTTGAGTCATGAAAAGCATTTTATGGAGAGCATACTGAAAATTAACGCATCTTATGATGACATTAAACCTTATATCCCGTTAAAAAATACCGCATCCGAAAATGTGTGCGGCAGATTCTCGCTGCATGACGGCAGGTATTTTACATTTTCTTTCAGTTCGGCTTCTTTGAAAAAAAATTATCCTGCCGATAAGTTTATGGAGGTAATTGGATACTTGCACAAACGGCTCGATATGAAGGCTGTTGTCATAGGGCATGATAAATACGGTTTAGCCGAGCTGCCCGATTTTATTGTTGATTTGAGAGGGAAAACCTCTTTGAGCGATGTCTTCGGCATCATAAAGCATTCTCGGTTTTTCATTGGAAACGAAACTGGAACCACCCATGCCTCATGGATGATGGGAGTGCCGACTGTTATGATATACGGAGGGGGGCATTTCGGCGGATTTGTTCCCGAACATAGCAGCGGGCATATAGTATATAAAAAAATGGACTGCTATTGTTGTAACTGGGGATGTAAATACGGCGATATTCCTGTCAGGTGCATAGGGGAGATAAATACCGGCGATATTATAAAAGCCGCCGAAGGGTTATTATTATGAAACAAAAACCTAATAAGCCACAGAAAGACAAAAAAATAAAGACACTGAAAGACACAGATAAATTATGATTAACACAGAAATAAAAAACCATAAAAATCATAAATAATCAGTGTCCATCTGTGTCAAAAAAGATTGTTTTTCCTCTGTGTCTCCGTGCCTGTGGTAAATTTTTATAATTTTTTATACATGAAACAAAACGAGATTTCTGTATTCTGCAGAAAAACTATAACCTTCGGATTCTATTCTCTCGCATTTTTCTCTCCGATTTCCATATCGCTTTCCCAAGCCTCGTTATTTATTATCCTTTTGTCATGGATAGCATTGATGATTACAGAAAGAAGATTTATCCTTGCCAAAACCCCTTTGAATTATCCATTTATTGCGTATCTATGCGCGGTTTTTATCGGAGCTGTATTCGGAATTGATTTTATCTACAGCCTGAAATCGATGAGCAAACTCTGGATTGCCCTTGCATTTTTTGCAATGCTCACATTTATAGAAGATATAAAGATGATACGACGATTTGTTTATATTATCTTATTGGTTACTTCGATTGTTTCTATCTACGGCGCCCTTCAGCATATCTTCCCCGGTCTCGATATAGTCCGGCCAGAAGGCAGAAAGGTAGTTCAGTGGACTGCCGAAGGGGGAGTTGCGTCAAGCGGTTTTTTCAACCATCACATGACCTACGGCGGGTTTCTATTGCTGATTTTTTCTCTTGGTTTCAGTTTATCGCTGTCTAAAATCAAAGGGCAAGAGGCCGGACTTGCAACTTTATTTTATGTTCTTTCGACTGTCTTGATTTTTTTTGGGTTGTTATCGTCAATGACCCGCAACGCATGGCTGGGCGCTGCATTTGCGGCAATTTTTATAGTTATCTTGAAAGTGAAAAGGAAGATTATTGCCTTTTCTTTAATTGGCTCTATATTCTTGTTTGTTATTGCTTATTGCCTGTTGCCTGCTGCCTATTCCTTAAACTCTCCTTTATTAAATCGCTTCAAGAGCATATTCGATATATCGAAGAATGTAGAGAGGCTTTATATCTGGAAGAGCGCGGCGGATATGATAATGGAGAATCCAATTACGGGTGTCGGCATGAACAATTATACTGCTGCAATTAAAAGTTACAGAGATAAATATGGTTATGATTTTAGCGCAGGCTCCGATGCACATGCCCATAACAATATTTTAACTCAGGCTGCCGAGCACGGGGTATTGGGGCTTGCTGCATTCCTGTGGATATGGATTATTTTTTTTCGAGAAGGAATAAGGATGCACCGAGATTTGAAGTTTAAACTCAACACTCAACACTCAGCACTCAGCACTCCTATCGTCCTCGGCGGGCTTGGAGCTATTGCAGGATTTCATCTGGCAGGGATGTTCGAAGCGAACTTCGGAGATGCAGAAGTGGCAGCAATGGTTTGGTTCATAATGGGGCTTGTATTTTTAATGAAAAAGGATAATATATAGTGGGTGGCGAAAAACGACATTTTTTTCACTTCCGTTATTTTTTCTTTTGCTCTATTTATTTATTAAGGAACAAAAAGGAAAAATGCGGTGAAAGGAAAAGTTATATAATCCACCGGTAAAGTCGTTCAAAAAAGTCATTTTTCACCGAAAACTATATAGGGAAATAAGTCTTTTTTATTAACTTCATAGGAGGGCAATGAAATGAAAATAGGAATTTTGACAGGCGGCGGCGACTGCCCCGGTCTTAATGCAGTTATCAGGGGAGCGGTAAAGACGGCAGTTTTACAATACAAAATGGATGTCTTCGGCATACACGACGGCTTTTACGGATTAGTCAATAACAAGATAAAGGAGCTTACCTTAGGAGAGGTATCGGGGATAATGCCGAGGGGAGGGACGATCCTCGGGACATCCAATATATGCAACCCCTTTCGCTACTTTTCTCTTGTCAACGGGCAGAAGGTCTACAGCGATGTTTCCGATCAGGTAATGAAGAATATTAAGGCGAATGGAATCGAGGCGGTAATTGTCGTTGGCGGCGACGGCACTCTGGCAATTGCAGATGAATTTAATAAAAAGGGCGTTCCCATGGTCGGCATACCTAAGACAATTGACAACGACCTTTATGCTACGGATGTTACTTTCGGATTCGATACCGCTATTATTACTGCTACCGAGGCAATAGACAAGATACACACTACGGCAGAATCTCACCACAGGGCGATGATTGTAGAAGTTATGGGCAGGAATGCTGGCTGGATAGCCCTCCATTCGGGAATAGCAGGAGGCGCTCATATCATCCTCATCCCTGAGATACCTTTTGATTACGATGCGGTAGTTAAAAAGATTTATGAGAGAAAAGGGGCGGGAAAACATTTCAGCATCATAGTCGTAGCAGAAGGGGCAAAGGCAAAGGGCGGCGACGTGGTCGTAAAAAAGATTGTGGATGACGGCACAGAGCCTATACGGCTTGGAGGCATAGGGAACAGGGTAGGGGATGAAATCGAGAGGATGACGGGGATAGAGACAAGGGTTACAACCCTCGGACATATTCAAAGAGGGGGCAGTCCATCCCCATTTGACAGAATTCTCGGCACGAGATTCGGGGCAGAGGCTGTTCAATTAATCGCAAACAAGGAATTCGGAAAAATGGTTTCTTTAAAGACGCCCGACATTGTAGCAGTCCCTCTTAAAGATGCCGTAGGTAAACAGAGGAAGATTGACCCTGACAGCAGTTATATAAAGGCAGCGAGGCTGATAGGGATAGGCTTTGGAGATAAGTAATCGGCAATGAGCAACGAGCAATGAGCAATGAGGTTTTTTACTCGTTGCTCAGCACTCATTGCTCATTGCTTGTCATGGGGGGTTTTATGAAGATAGGAATCTTAACCGGCGGGGGCGACTGTCCTGGAGAAAATGCGGTTATAAGGGCTGTTGTAAAGAAATCCGATAAATACGGATACAGTGTAATCGGCATCAAAAGGGGATGGCTCGGATTAATCAACGGCGAGGTAGAGCCTCTGACGAATTTCTCCGTATCGGGCATACTTCCGAGGGGTGGGACAATCCTCGGGACATCCAGAACCAATCCCTTTAAAAAAGAAGAGGATCTCCAGAAGGTAATGGTTAATATAAAAAAATTCGGATTTGACGCCTTAATAGCTATAGGCGGAGAGGATACCCTCGGTGTTGCAAAAAGACTTTTCGATAAAGGCATTAATGTTGTTGGCGTCCCTAAGACGATTGACAACGACCTCTCGGCAACGGATTACACTTTCGGCTTCGATACGGCAGTAAGCATAGCCACAGAGGCTATAGACAGGCTACATACTACTGCCGAATCGCATGACAGGGTAATGGTAATCGAGGTAATGGGAAGGCACGCAGGCTGGATTGCCACTATTGCAGGGATTGCAGGCGGCGCTGACTGCATACTCATACCCGAAAAACCCTTTGACATTAAGGAGGTGTGCGGGCTTGTGAATCAAAGGCACGAGAGGGGGAGAAGATTCAGCATCATCGTTGTGGCGGAGGGTGCAATGCCGGTTAAGGGGACAAAGCTCGTTACGCAGGATGAATCTGTAGACGCATTCGGGCATATAAAGCTCGGCGGTGTCGGGAATATTATCGGGAAAGAAATCGAGAAGAGGACAGGGTTCGAGACAAGGGTTACCATACTCGGACATATACAGAGGGGAGGCACGCCATCTGCATTCGACAGGGTTCTCGCAACACGATACGGCGTTGCAGCAGTGGATTTGATAAAAAATAAAGAGTTCGGAAAGATGGTGGCTCTGAGGGGCAATAAGATAGTATCGGCAAATCTCGAAGAAGCCGTCGCAAAACTTAAGACCGTTGACCTCGACCTATACAATATCGCAGAGATATTCTTCGGGTAAAAATCTATTTTTAAAATTACAAAATTATCTTGCAAAGAACGATGGATTACGGCTATACTACTAAAAAATATATTTGCGGCCCCATCGTCTAGCGGACTAGGACGCTGGCCTCTCACGCCGGAAACACGGGTTCGAAACCCGTTGGGGCCATTTCCCTTATCCCGTATACCTGTTATGAAATCCAGTTTCCATTCTAATCTTATTAACAGCCCTTTCGATGACCCATGTCTTTATATCAGGATACTGAGGGAAAACAGGGCAATACTCTTTGATCTTGGAAGCAATTATTCATTGGAGCCTTCAAAAATTTTAAAGGTATCGGATGTCTTTGTCTCCCATACCCATATAGATCACTTTATCGGATTCGACAATATCCTCCGCTTATTTCTTGGGAGAGAAAAGATGCTTAGGGTATTCGGTCCGCCGGGAATAATATCCAATATCGAAGGCAAACTCCGCGCATATACATGGAATCTCGTAGGCGATTATTCTTTTATCCTCGAGGTAAGGGAGGTTTCAGAAAGCAGAATAAAATCGGCAAAGTTTATCTGCAGGGAAAAATTTAAAAGGGAAGATATCGGAGGAGATAGCCCGTTCAAAAGCGTATTACTGGATGAGCAGTTATTCAAAATAAGCGCAGTGCACCTCGACCATCTCATACCTTCTATGGCATTTGCATTTTCAGAGGACTTTCATATAAATATAAAAAAGGATGCGCTTTTAAAATACGGGCTGATGGCGGGCCGATGGCTTAGCGAACTCAAAAAACATATACGGGAAGGCAAAGCGGATGATTTTGAAATAAAGGCAGAGTCGGAAGACGGGAAAAAGACATTCACATTAAAGGAATTGAAAGACAATATTGTGTTAATCAGCAAAGGACAGAAGATCGTCTATGTAGTGGATGCAGTTTACAGCAAAGAAAATACAGAGAAAATAATATCTCTTGCAGAAGGAGCGGATGTTTTTTACTGTGAGGCGACTTTTTTAGAGGAAGATATCGAAAGGGCAAAAGATAGATACCACCTGACTGCGCGGCAGGCAGGCGAGCTTGCAAGGAGGGCTGGCGTAAAGAGGCTGGAGATATTCCATTTTTCGCCAAGATATAATTACAGGGAAGAACTGCTCTACAGGGAGGCAATGGCTGAATTCGGCAAAGCCTAACCCGGATAAACCGGAAGGGTTATAACAGAGAAGAAACTTTCTTGCCATTTTGAGCAAAATTTGCAACTATTCAGCGAAATTCAACTCTGACAAAAAAAAATATAAGCGAAGAAACTTTCCTCAAACGACTTTTTATTTTTTCTTTTGTTCCTCAATATATAGAAAATAGAGCAAAAGAAAAAATAACGGAAGTGAGAGGAAAATTTCTTCGCTGAATAGTTACCAAAATTTTATTCATAAGTTACTAAATCATGCACCGCTTTTTTGTAAATAGAGAATCAATTATAAATAACCGTGTGGAAATAACAGGCGATGATGCAGAGCAGGTCAGGAAAGTTCTGCGTATGAAGGAAGGGGACGAGATAGCTGTTTTAGACGGAACGGGATGGGAATACAGGGTGCAGTTGGATGAGATAAAAAAAGGATATGCTGCAGGGGAGATAAAATTCAAAGATTTTAAATCCGAGGATTCAAAGATAAAAATCATACTCGGGCAGGGGATGCCAAAGGGCGATAAGATGGATTTTATCGTTCAGAAGGCGACAGAGCTTGGCATCCACGAGATAGTCCCTCTGATACTGGAAAGGTGCATTGTCAGAATAAAAGATAAGGACTCCGGAAAAATAAAAAGGTGGCAGAGGATTGCAAAGGAATCTGCCGAGCAGGCAATGAGGAGATTTATTCCGTCAATTCACGCAGTATCCGATTTAAAAGAATTTTGTAACGAATATAAAGATACGGATTTAAAGGTAATCTTATACGAGGATGAGAAAAAAAATGGATTAAAGGATTTGTTAGAAGTAAAAAAAGAAATTAAAACCATCTCAATTATTGTAGGACCCGAAGGAGGCTTAAATAAAGAAGAGGTAGAGACAGCGGATTTTTATGGATTTGTCCCGGCAGGATTGGGTCAGAGGATTTTAAGAACAGATACAACAGCATTAACTGCATTAAGCATATTACAATTTCTATATGGAGATTTAGGCGATATTCAATAGCAGATTCCCAAAAGAGCCAATTTCCAACCGCTATAATATTTTTCTAATACCATTATCTTCAAAATATATATTGTAATAAGACAGATAAATAGTTTTATTTGACTCAATGCTGAAAGGTATGTTATCTCTATAAATCACACATTATTTTTGAGGAGGAGGTAATAGTGAGTAAGATTCAGAGGGCTTTGATTAGTGTTTCAAGGAAGGATGGGCTTTTAGATTTTGCAAAGGGGCTGCATGAGATGGGGATAGAGATACTATCTACAGGAGGAACTGCAAAGTTATTAACGGATAACGGGGTTGAGGTGATTCAGGTCTCCGATTATACAGGTTTTCCCGAGATAATGGACGGCAGGGTAAAGACCCTTCATCCCCTGATTCACGGCGGAATTCTGGGGATACGGGATAATGAAAATCATATAAAAGAGATGAAGAAACACGGTATAAAACCGATAGATATGGTTGTCGTAAATCTCTATCCATTCGAGGAGACGGTATCTAAAAAGGATGTAACTCTCGATGATGCAATAGAGAATATAGATATTGGGGGGCCGTCAATGCTCCGCTCCTCGGCAAAGAATTTTCAAGATGTGGCGGTTGTAGTTGACCCGGATGATTACGAGGAGATACTAACCGAAATGAAAGAAAGCGACGGAGCCGTTAGTTACGATACAAAGATGAGGCTCTCGGTAAAGTCATTTAAGCATACATCGAGATATGACAGCCTCATTTCAAAATATCTGGAGCAAAAATTAAAAAAAGAGGATTTCCCCTCTTTGCTGAATCTTCAATTTGAAAAAGTAACGGATTTAAGATACGGCGAGAATCCTCATCAAAAGGCAGTATTTTACGAAAATACTAGCTCGAATAAAGGCGCGCTTTCTAAGGCAAAACAGCTTCACGGAAAAGAGCTTTCCTACAATAATATCCTCGACCTCGATGCAGCGCTGGAGCTTGTCAGGGAATTCGATAAAACTGCGGCGGTAATTATAAAGCATACGAACCCGTGCGGCGCTGCGCTCGGAGAACCGCTTGTATCAGCCTATAAAAAGGCAAGGGATACTGACCCGTTATCTGCATTCGGGGGGATAATCGGGCTGAACAGGGCTGTTGATGAGGAGACTGCAAGGGAGATTTCCTCGACTTTCGTCGAGGCTGTCATTGCGCCGGATTATGACGATTCTGCGCTTGCCGTATTAAAGGAAAAGAAAAATATACGGCTTCTTAAACTGAAAGACTTTATTGTAAGGCAGGAAAATGAGTATGATATGCGGAGTGTTTGCGGAGGGTTGTTATTGCAGGACAAAGATTCTGTTACGCTGATTGAGGAAAATCTGAAGGTTGTAACGAACAGACAGCCGAAGGATATAGAGTGGGCTGCCCTAAGATTTGCATGGAAGGTGGCAAAGCATGTTAAATCCAATGCAATCATTTATGCCACGGATACGGAAACAGTAGGCATAGGCGCAGGGCAGATGAGCCGGGTGGATTCTTCCAAGCTTGCCGCTATGAAGGCAAATAAGCCGTTACAGGGAACGGCAATGGCATCGGATGCCTTCTTTCCGTTCAGAGACAGCGTGGATGAAGCAGCGAAGGTTGGTATAACGGCAATTATCCAGACTGGAGGTTCTGTAAAGGATGAGGAGGTCATAGCTGCAGCTAATGAACATAATATTGCTATGGTCTTTACGGGAATACGGCATTTTAGGCACTAAAATCGTAACAAAAGGAAAAAAATTATATTTTTGTTAATCGCTGACCGCCGATGAACCTGCTAAAGAATTTTGGAAATTTGCCCCCCTTTAGAAAGGCGCGGATACCTCCTCTCGATAATATTTTCGCAGCCATTGGTCCGGGCGTAGTATGGATGGCTCTTGCGCAGGGGAGCGGGGAGCTTATCTGGTGGCCCTACATAATAGCAAAATACGGTCTTACCTTTTTATTCCTTTTGCTTCCAGCCTGTCTGCTTCAGTATCCTCTTACATATTCTATAGGCTATTACACCATTGTTACCGGAGAGAGCATATTTCAGGGGTTTACAAGACTAAACAGGTTCTTTGCTCTTTTTCTCTGGATGCTGATGGGTGTCTCTTTTTTCTGGTTCGGAGCCTTTGCATCGGCAGGCGGAACGGCGCTTGCTGCTCTTGCCGATTTTCCCGATGGCTGGAGCAGGAGGGGGCAGACTCTTTTCTGGGCATATCTTTCTATGGCTGGATTTCTTGCTGCAATACTCCTCAGTAAAGTTATCTATAATCTTATCGAGAAATTCATGATGTTCATAGCGGTTCTGACTGTTATCGGACTTGTCTGGGCGTGCGCAACACCAAAGGTTGCAAATGTTATCCCCGAGTTTATGGCAGGACTTTTGGGGCAGAGGGGAGATATGCCGGGGCAGTGGGACCCAAACGACGCTACGAAATTATTGACTGCAATTACCTTTGCAGGTCTCGGAGGGTTCTGGACGCTTTTTTATTCATATTGGTTAAGGGATAAAGGAGCAGGGATGGCCTCAAATATGGGGAGAATTACAGGGATTGCAGGCAAGCCGGAGGTCATACCTGATTCGGGTTTTATTCCCCTCGACGATGAAGAAGGGAGGGAGCGGTTAAAGCGATGGAAGAAATATCTCCTTCTTGACAGCGGTATAGGAATCTTCGGAAATATCTTTACGACACTCATGACCTGCCTTCTGTCCTACGCCTTGCTTTTCCCGGATGGAATAATTCCGAAGGATTACGAGATTGCAGTCGTTCAGAGCAGATTTTTTGAGGTAAGCTGGGGATGGCTCGGCGCTGCAATATTTCTGATTGTGGCTGCTGCATTTTTATCGGATACATGGCTCGCCACTGCCGATGCAGTCAGCAGAATCCATTCGGATGCAATTCACAGCCTTTTTCCCTCTGCCAGAAAGATAAGCATCAGGAGGCTTTATTATATTTTTTTAGGCATATTAACCGTTATTACCTCGATTACAGTTCTATTCGATGCTCCGGGACAGTTGATTCTTATAAGCGCTGTTATCGGATTCGTAGGCACTGTTATGTTTACGGGCGCAATCATAATTCTTAATCATTTTTATATCCCCCGGCATGTTCCAGAATCGGCATGTCCCGGCAAAGGAGTTTTTGCGCTTCTCGCAGTTGTCTTTATTTCCTATTTAGGACTTGCAGCGGCATACATCTGCTTTTTAAATTATTGATATTCCTTATAACATCTGCTATCTTAAAATTATGGCAAAGGCAATTATAGCTCTGGCGGACGGAACAGTATTTGAAGGAGAATCATTCGGCGCGGAAGGCGAGGCAATAGGAGAGGTTGTGTTCAATACCAGTATGAGCGGGTATCAGGAGATACTTACCGATCCGTCATACAAGGGACAGATTGTTACGATGACCTATCCGCTAATAGGGAATTACGGCATAAACGAAGAGGATGCAGAATCGGTTAAACCCCGGGCGGATGGATTTATCGTTAAAGAGGGGAGCGGGATATTCAGCAACTGGCGATCGCAGAGAGGCCTCGATGAATACCTTAAAGATTATAACATAGTCGGGATTCAGGGAATTGATACAAGGGCGCTGACAAAACATATAAGGGATAAAGGGGCTCAGGAGGGTGTGATTTCTACGACAGACCTTAATCCCGAAAGTCTTATCGAAAAGGCTAAAAAATCGCCGGGGTTAATAGGAAGGGATATGGTTAAAGAGGTTACTTGCCATGAGAAATATCACTGGACCGAAGGGGGATGGGATATTAAGGGGCAAGGGATACATTCCATTTATTCCCCCTTAATAAAGGGGGATTCGGGGGGTTGTAAATTTCGGGTTGTTGCTTATGACTGCGGCATTAAGCATAATATACTGCGGCAATTGATAGATGCGGGCTGCGATGTAACCGTAGTCCCTGCATCCATGGGTTACGAGAAAGTATTATCAATGGAGCCGGACGGCATATTCCTGTCCAACGGGCCGGGCGATCCGGATGCCGTTCCATATATGGCGGAAAACATAAGAGGGCTTATAGGCAAAATGCCAATCTTCGGAATATGTCTCGGACATCAGATATTATGTCTTGCAATGGGAGCAAAGACATATAAATTAAAATTCGGACACAGGGGCGGAAATCATCCTGTCATGGACATAACCACCGGAAAGGTAGAGATTACGGCGCAGAATCACGGGTTTACAGTGGATGCAAAATCGCTCCCTCCGGAATTGGAGCTGACCCATATAAATCTGAACGATAAAACAGTAGAGGGGGTAAGGCATAAGAGCCTGCCTGTCTTCTCGGTTCAGTATCACCCGGAGGCTTCTCCGGGGCCGCACGATTCAAGCTATCTCTTCGATAGATTTGTAGAGTATATGAAAAAAGTGTAAAGTTTATAAAGTTCATAAAGCTATCAAGTTCAACAACTTTATAACTTTACGGACTTTTAACTTTTTATGATACATCAAGAATATTTCGATAAATTGACTCAAATAATGACTGCCGAACCTTTTGGCGAAGGGCTTAAAACGGCAAGGATGGAATATAAGAACTGTCTCTTATACACATCTGACGCTGCCGACGATCTTACGCGTGTAGA
>CAYMMR010000029.1:0-15031 GCA_964391545.1 uncultured Nitrospinota bacterium
ACCTGCTTAATAATCTGGAACGGGATTAAAAAAATGATGACAATTATTCTCTGCTTGCAAACTTTATGAGTAAGAGAATAAAAAGCAGTATACTCAATGACGCCACAATGAGAGGCGCTGTTGGAAGGTCAAATTTGTAAGATAGAGTCATTCCTAATATGCTCATAATTAGTCCAATCAGCCATCCCGATATAAGTATTGTAGTAATATTTCTTGTATAAAGCCTTCCTATCAAGACAGGAATAACGAGGAATGAAAAGACCTGTAAAATGCCTGCTATCTGGACAGACTTTACGAGCACTGCCGCAAAGGTCAGGAAAAAAAGAAATTCCCACAGGATATTTCCCCTTCCTTCGGACAAAAGATAAAAAAACTGTTTCCTGAAGATAAAATGAAAGATGCCTATAATTGAATAGATGACAAAGGTGCTGAAAACCTCGCCGGGAGTTACCCATAGGATATTACCATTGAGTATAGCCTTAAACTCTTCGAGTCCATGTGGTGTCCTGTCAAGTATTAAAATGCTTGAGGAAAGGGAAAAGATGTAAAGGACTCCAATAAATGCCTCTATATTGATGAGTCGTGCAATATACCTATTGAGAGAGAGGATGGAGGCGCCTAAGATTGCAAACAGGGCAGAGAAGATATACCTCTCTGTTATTCCCTCGCCAAAGAAAAATGAGACGGCTATGCCAAGCCCTATAAACTGGGCAAGGGACAGGTCAACGAATATGATTCCCCGCTCAAGGATATGTATGCCGAAATAGACATGAATCAGTATCAGCAGCACACATGCTAAAAAAGGGTATATAAGGAGATTAATGGCTTCCATCCTCTCTCACCTCTTCTTTTTATTTACTATATATCCTTGCATAATTAAAGCGACATAAAGTGTCATTGCGAGAAGCATCAGCGACGAAGCAATCTCTCGATTTATCAACAGGTTTAGATTGCTTCGCTATCGCTCGCAATGACAAACTATTGATGCGTTATTTATACAAGACTATATATCTGATGAAAAATGATTTTTTTGAACGACTTTTACGGTGGATTATATAACTTTTCCTTTCACCGCATTTTTTCTTTTGTTCCTCAATATTCTAAAACAGAGCAAAAGAAAAAATAACGGAAGTGAAAAAAATATCATTTTTCACAGCACACTATTTAAGGGACTCGATTACTTTATCCATTAATGTAAACCAATCTTTAACATCTTCCTTGCATTCCACATCATGGGGAACTACTATTATTTTTACGCCTGTTTTCTGCGACAGAAACTCTGTCTCCCTCTTTCCGTAATATGCCGTTGTAAGTAATCCATCGGGTTTTATCTTATTGATTTCTCCAATAAGCCTTTCGATATGTGCGGAAGAAGGAGGTATCCCGGGCATCGGCTCTATATAACCGGAAATCTGAAATCCCAATTCCCCTGACAAATACTCGAAGTATTTATGAAAGGCAATGAACTTCTTCCCTCTCAGTCTGTCACCCCACTTTTTTTGCCTCTCCCTCAATCGCTCTTTAAAGGATACAAGGTTTGCTTTATAAAATTCGCCGCGTTAGCGCTGTCAACATCCGAAAGAGTCTGCGTAATCCCTTCTGCCACATTCATGATGTTTTTAGGCGATAGGTGATAGTGCGGGTTGCCAAAGGGGTGAATATCCCCCATACTCCTGTCTACATCTCTTTGAGGTATTTCAATCGCATTTACATATCGCGAGCAATCGAGGTTTCCTTTTTGTCCTAACTGTATCCTATAATTTCTCGATGAATTTATAATCAGAGGGAGATAACCGGCCTCAAGGTCAAGCCCGTTATACATGAGTATATCCGCCTTGCTCGCCGATAGTATCATACTCGGTTTTGCCTCGATAAAATGCGGGTCTTGATTTGGCTTTACCAATACAGTGAGCTTAACCTTATCCCCGCCTATCTCTCTTACTATGCTTCCTATCCATGGAAGTGTTGCAACAATATTTACCTCTGCAAATGCAGGGTTTATAAACATAAGAAACATCTAGAGAGTAAAAAATATTCTCTTTGTCATAAAAATTTCCTCCTAAAATGAATGCGCAGGATGTGCGCCATACATAAACTCTATGCCGAGCCAGACCGAATGGGCTTCTTTATCGGATAGATGCTCCATGCGGTCGTAATTATACTGAATACGAAATCTTGAAAATTCCGTCGGCATCCATGTAATAAGAGGTGAAATGCGGCTGCGGTCATCACGGAATGGGTCATTATTGCGTCAGCCAATGCTCTCTCCGCTCCCTGCGGCATATTCATAGCGTAATCCTGCTGCCCATCCTGACGTGAAGCCGTATAAGATTTGAGTGTAAAACCCCCAATCCTTAAGGGTCTCTTCCGTAAGGTCTATAATATTCTCAGGGTCGCTTTCGTCAAAATAAGCTGCTGCCTTGTAATCCCTTTTCATTATTTCAGATTCCAGAATCAGAAAAGGCCATCCTCTCGCTTGTTCTGCGGAACGCCACTTCAAAACAAGGTCGGCTCCGTAAATAACAGTTTCACCACTATCACCTGTAGCATTTGGTCCGTAAAGCCCGGAGAATCCGATTTTAGCAGTAATATCCTCCGACAAATCCATGGAATTATCCAGTCTTACAAGCTGGACAAGGTCATTCAATCCACTAACTTCTCGGTTTAGAAAAGGGCGATTTCCAATAGGACGTTCGTCAAAAAACTCCTCACCGGCAAGAAAACTCGCCATGGTTTCTCCATTGGCATTTTGGATTCCAAAATGAAATTCAGAAAACCATGGCAGTGGCATCAACCATCCGAGCCTTAAACCAGCCCCTCTCATCCCATCGGGACCAAAGAAACGGGTATTTATTACAGGCTGGTCCTGCCAGTGCCACTGGTGAGGATGTCTCGGATTAATCCTGCCAAATTCCGTAAAAAAATGTCCTGCCTCAAGCTGCAGACCATAAGGGAGAGATGATGTGGTTATAAACACCTCTTCCATCTCAACCATTGTTTCGCCTGTAAGATGGTCAAGAAAGTAAACTATATGAGCCTCTCCGTTCAGATAAGGATCTACGGCACCTGTAAGCGACAACTCTACATTCTGCACCGTAAATCCTCGTTTTCTTGGGTCATGCCCCCCACCCTGAATATTTTGCAGTGTATTATCATTCACTGTAGACCAGCCGCCTGCAAAAAGGGCATCCATAGATATATCGATCAACTTCAGTCTGCCTCCGCCGGTTGATTTCACATCTTCGGCATAAGCAGGAAAAGAGAACAGTAAAACGAGTAGAATAAGGATATAGAATTTCATTTACCCCTCCAATATTTTAAAAAACTTGCCACAGATTTTCACAGACTTTATAAGGTAAGTAGAGTAAAGGTAGAGGTAGAGAAAAAGTCTTTCCCTTTACCTATGCCTTTACCTTATTTTTAAAGTCTGTGTTTGTCCGTGGCGAATCAGCTTTTGGATTAAATTTCTTTCTTGAGATAAGAAAATCTAAAGGGGTGGTGATCGGATAGTTAAATTTGATATGAACTGCTTTAAAGGCAGTAATAAGGACACCTGCGGAATTATCTCGATGACAGAATCGCTCCTTGCAAGAGAAGGAGAGTTATCCGTGTTTATAGAATGCCGGTGAGATGTGAAAATACAGGAGAGGCAATCATCATGTATCACGCCATCATCGTGATAATGGAAGCTTGAAAGAATTATCGCAAAGGCGGCTGCTATAAGAATCGCAGATAATACTTTTTTCATGGTTTGTATATTATCAAACCTCTACTTTGAAGTCAAAAAAACTCACTTCGGTATATCCCCTATTTCCTTATCCAGCCACGAGCTTCTGTCAATCTTCTCGCCGATGAATAAGGCATCGTCGGGAGGCGCCGCTCCCCACCAGTTATTTCTCGCATCGAGCAGCATCTGTGAGAAGCTCTGTATGGCAAAGGCATTATCAACTATATTATTGTGGGCGATTTGGGGATTAGCCCAGCCTGCAGCAACGATTCCTGCGCTGCCTATGCTCTTCGAGATTGTGCTGTAGGAAATCTTAGGATTGGACTTGCCTCCCATCTGGACACCGCTCTGGGAATTGTTGGAGATAAGGCTGTAGGTAATATCGGATGAGCCTGCCTTTATCTGCAAGCCGATTGTAGCATACTGGATACGGCAGTATTTTAAGAAGCTGTTTAACGATGTCTCTTTTTCGAATCTTATTGCCGACACATAGTCTCCAGGGGATGGCGACGGGCTGTTCGATGTAAAATCAATCATCCTATCCTTTGTCCCCTTTGCATCTACTGCGCCGTCGTTGATTACGATGCTCGTCCCCTTGTTATATTTTAAGATAACTCCGGCTTCTATAAAAAGCATGGCGCCTTTATCCACTACAACATCCTTCTCGATTATATAGGGACTATTAGCAAGAACGAGGAAAGAATTTGAGGCTATCTCTCCTCCGAGCGGGCCTTTAAGTATGGGCAAATCAAAGCTCTTTCCATTGGGATAAGGGGCATCGAGGGATTTATGATAATCCGCCTTTCCATAAATCTTGCCTATTATTACGCCGCCGTCTTTTGTCCCCCAGTAGTTTTCCATTGCATCCACAGGACTCCCCTCCATCGTCCGATTATAAACAGCGTATTCCTTATTATCATGTATTGCATTACGATTTATCTTTGGAGAAGAGAGGGAAGATTCCACGCCGTTTTTATTGTGGATGATGGTATTCTCTAAAATTGACGGTGAAGAGTTGTTCATGGTAATGCCGTTTCCAGTATTATGACCTATGATATTCTTCTGAATAACAGGCGCTGCGCCGTCATTTATAATAATGCCTGTTTCATTAGATGATATGCTGTTTAAAGTAATCTTTGGCAATGAAAAGGAGTCGCTTATCTCGATTCCAACTACATTATCGGTTATCTCGCTGTTCTCTATAGAAGGAGACGATGACAGGCAGATGACTGCATTTTTGGCAAATTTTATCTGGCAGTATTTCAAAGATTGCTCCTCTGACTTTGCCTTTTCAAAGGTTATTCCCTTCCAGTCCCCTGCCTTTGGCTTTTCGTTATTCGAGGTAAATGAGATTATCGCCCCCTCTGCGCCATTGGCAGCAATCTTGCCCTTTACAATTAATCCCATGCCGCTGCTTTTTATAATTGTGCCGGGCTCGATAGTAAGAGAGGCGCCATCCTTTACGATTACATCGGCAGTCATAATATAAGGGCTTGCGCCTGCATACCATACAATATCCTTTGTTATCTCACCGCCCACATTTGTAGGCCCCGGCGTAACTGGAGTTGCCGGAACGGACTTACTCTGCTCGCTGATATTTCCTGCCTTATCGAAGGCAGAAATTTTATAATAGTAAGCTGTAAAATTAGTCAACTCTTTATCTTCGAGATTCGTAAACTCTACGGAGGATATTTCCTGAAAACCGCTGATAGGAAGTGTGCTTCTATATATCTTATATCCTGCGAGGTCATCTTCTGGATTCGGCTTCCAGCTTAACAGCGTATGCTTATCTCTTCCGACAATCGATAAGCCCTGCGGCATAACGGGCGGAGTGGTATCGATGCTTACACTGCCTAATATATCGCTCCACTCCGAAGAATTTCTGTTTTCGTCGGTAAGCCTCCCTGTAATAATTGCATTCTTTATATTATCGCCGGGCTTTATCTGATACTCGCCCGTATAATTTCCAGGCTGCTCCTCTTTCATTGCAACAGCCTTTTTAAAATCCCCTATATCGAACTCGGCAAGATTTCCCTGCGAGCCTTCCATTGCGACCTTTATCACATCGCCTGCCTTTTTTGTCTGGTTTACGGCATCCTGAACAAGTATCGTTATTACAGGAGGTTTTTGCGCCTCAGAAATTGTTGGGGCAGGGAGTGTTGCTATTATATCTCTGAAGAGGTCGTCGCATGACCTTAAAAGCTCGATCTGTTTAACATTTACTGCCGTTGAGATAGCAGTCATTATTAAACCTACGGGAGTCAAAGGTATCCCGCCCTGATGCTTTCTCGTTACATCGCCCGCCTCCCATAGGATAGCCTCTGTTTTCGTGCTATACATCTTCAACTCCGCCCCGACTGCCACCTGGGAATAAGCAACTGCATAAGTCCTGTCATAATGGGTAATCTTGCCCTTGATTACGGCATCCACCTTCAATATCTCGCCCAATTTTTTAGCAGACGCCTCGTTTATCTCTTTCGCATCCTTAATACCTGCCTGATTTAAAAGCTTATCTACAATATGGGGTTTTAAGTCTACATATCTCTTCGAGCTTAGATGATTGGCAAAACTCTTTCTTACCACCTCGAATGCTTCCTCGCTTTTAGTAAGGTTTTCAAAAGGGAGAACAGCAACAGACCTCGGCATAGTGGACTTTAATTCGGAATAGACCTTGTAGTTTACTGCAAAGGCATTACTAATGGAAAATGCAAAAAATAAAAATACAAGCGGTAAGGTTTTTATTTTCATATTTATATCCTCCTAAGTGCTTATAATATAAATTCTAATAATTTTTTTGTCAAGGATGAAATAGTCTGAAATAGTAGAGAAAACGGGAAAGAAGGGTTTTAGGACATAATCCGATTGAAAACCCTTTCGGCAGTAAACTGGGCATCCTTTATACACTCGCTTATCCCGCTTCCCCTGTAGGCGCTTCCCGTAACAAAAATACCGTGGTATTTGGATAATCTTTCGTCAAGGATTGACAGCCTCTTTTCGTGTCCGATAACATACTGAGGCATTGCCTTTTCCCACCGATAGATGCGGATTAACATTGGCTCTGCAGAGATGCCCATAATATCCCTTAATTCTTCCCTTACCATTTTAATCATATCTCTGTCATTTAAAGAAACGAGCGCTTCGTTATGCGAGCCGCCGAGGAAACACCTGATTAAAATGGAATCATCTGGCGCTCTATATGAAAATTTTCTCGATACCCATGTTGCGCCTGTTATCTTTCTGTTTTCGGGCTTTGGCACAAGGAATCCAAACCCATTCATGGGATGGAAAATCGTATCTTTTTTATAGCAAAGAGACACTGTGGCAGTGGAGACATAGGGAATTTGATTTAATATATCGGATATAGAGCTATTCAATTCACTCAGCAATTTCGCTGTCTCATAAGAAGGGGCTGCAAGGATTACAGCATCCGCATCCAAGACTTCTCCATTTTTTAAGGATACTTTATATACATTTCCTCCACCTTCCGAAACGGATTCATCTATCTTTGAGACCTCTTTATTCGTCCAAATTTTAGTCTCCTTTAGATTTTTTACTATTGTATCGGGCAGGTCGTAAAGACCATTCTTTAAAGTCATAAACATTGTATTTTTATAAGCATGGGGAGCATGATTCGTGGTTCGCCCTGAGCCTGCCGAAGGGTCTGAGTTAATCTTTCTTCTCGCTATCATTCCCCTGATAAGACTTCCATATTCTTCTTCCATCTGGACGAATCTTGGAAATCTGCTCTTAACGCTCATGGTATCCGGGTCCTCGGCATGCACGCCTGCTACCAGAGGGGCAGCAATTTTATCGAGGACTTCTCGACCGAGACGGCGGCGGACGAACTCGGACAAACTCTCGTCTTTATCCGATTTCTTTTTTGGTATAAACGGCTCCATTGCCATCCTCAGTTTTCCCGGCAGAGAGATAAGATTACTCCTGACAAGTGGAAGCATCTTAGTCGGTATCATCAATATCACGCCTTCGGGGAGTTCGTGGAGATGCCCTTTCCACAGAATAAATGTTTTCCTGTATTCATCATTCGTGCAGAGGAGGCTGTCGTTCATTCCGAGTTTTTCGCACATTTTAAGCGCCCAGGGTTTTTCGGAGAGGAAACAATCAGGACCTCCTTCGATAAGGAAATCCCCATCTCTCTCGGTTATAATATTTCCGCCAATCCTGCTGTTTTTTTCCAACAGGGTTATAGAAACGTGTTTCCCTTTTTTTTCGGCTTCTTTCTCGATGCTGTATGCAGATGCAAGTCCTGTTATCCCACCGCCGATTATTATTATTTTTTGAATTAACATACTTATCTAAAAGAGCAAAAATCTAATTTTAAACGCAAAGACGCAAAGAGAAAAGTAAAGGTGCAAAGAAAAAATACTTTGCGTCTTTGTTTTAATCTTTGCACCTTTGCGTTAATGTGTTTTATAGTTTCCTGCTAAAAATAAAAAAGGGGTTAAGGATTAAGAGTTAATTCATTTTTTACTAACCCCTAATCCCTAACCCCTAATCCCTTTTTAAAAAGTTATACCTCTAATATCTCTTTATCCTTTTTTGCAGTAATCTCGTCCACCTTTTTTATAAATTTATCCGTTATTTTCTGTATCTCGTCATGAGCCTTTTTATGGTCATCCTGTGATATTTTTTTATCCTTTTCCAGAGCCTTAAGATGCTCCATGCTGTCCCTTCGAACATTTCTTATAGCCACCTTAGTGTCCTCGGAGACCTTCTTTACCACCTTTACAAGCTCCTTTCTTCTCTCTTCGGTAAGAGACGGTATGGATAGGCGGATAATCTTGCCGTCATTAGCCGGGGTCAATCCAAGATTGGAGGAGAGTATTGCCTTTTCTATGGCAGGGACGGCGGATATATCCCATGGCTGGATTGTTATAAGCCTGCTTTCTGGAACAGATAGGGTGGCAACTTGATTCAGCGGTGTAAGGTTTCCATAATAATCAACCTTTATCCCGTCTAACAATGCCAATGATGCCCTCCCGGTCCTTATGCCTGCCAGTTCTTTCTGGAGAACCGTTATAGAGGACTCCATTTTTTTATTTGTATCGGTGTAGACATTTTGAATCATATAAAAGAAAGTTGAGTGGTTGAGTAGTTAAGTAGTTAAAAACCACTCAACCACTCAACCACTTAACTACTCAACCACATTTAATTCCCCTTTACGATAGTCCCGATTTTCTCCCCCGATAAGACCCTCTTTATATTTCCCTTTTTCATCAAGCGGAAGACTATTATAGGAAGGTTATTATCCATACATAAAGATATTGCAGTTGCGTCCATAACCTTTAAATCTTTCTGCAAGACATCCATATATGTAAGGTCTGTAAACTTTACTGCGCTCTTATCTTTTATGGGGTCTGCGCTGTAAACCCCGTCCACCTTAGTCGCCTTTAATATGACATTTGCATTTATCTCTATCGCCCTCAACGATGCCGTAGTATCCGTTGTAAAATAAGGACTGCCCGTTCCGCCGGCAAATATTACCACCCTCCCCTTCTCCATGTGCCTTATAGCCCTGCGTCTGACATAAGGCTCGGCAACCTGCCTCATCTCTATGGCAGTCAGCATCCTTGTATTAACGCCTTCTCTCTCAAGTGCATCCTGCAGCGCCAATCCATTTATAATGGTAGCCAGCATCCCCATGTAATCGGCAGTAACCCTGTCCATCCCGGCATTTGCGGCAATCGAACCCCTGAATATATTTCCGCCCCCTATTACAAGAGCGGTCTCGATGCCCATTTCATGAATCTCTTTAATCTCGAGGGCAATATCCCTGACAACCTTCTGGTCAATGCCGTATCCGCCCTCTCCGCTTACCGCTTCGCCGGTAAGCTTCAACAAAACTCTTTTAAATTTTATTTTTGGCAAGGACTATTTCCCTAATTGAAATCTGGCAAACCTGTTTACCTTAATATTCTCCCCTAATTCTGCAATCCTTTTTGCAATCACTTCTCTGATAGTCATATCCTGATCTTTAACAAAAGGCTGTTCGATTAGGCAGACCTCGGTATAATACTTTTCCATCTTGCCGTCGGCAATTTTCTGGATCACGCTTTCGGGCTTGCCCGATTCCTTTGCCTGCGTAATATAAATATCTCTTTCCTTGGCAATAACTTCGGGCGGAATATCTTCCTTTTTTACATATAAAGGGCTTGCAGCCGCTATCTGCATTGCAATATCTTTTGACAGGAATTGAAACTGCTCCGTCCTCGCAACAAAATCGGTCTCGCAGTTTAATTCAAGCAAAACCCCTATTTTCCCTCCAGGGTGTATATATGAAGATACCGTCCCTTCCGATGTTGTCCTATCTGCCTTTTTAACCGCCTTTGAAAGCCCTTTCTTTCTTAAATAATCGGATGCTGCTTCAATGTCGCCTCCAGACGCCTCCAGTGCCTCTTTACATTCCATTATACCTACGCCCGTTCTTTCCCTTAATGTCTTTACCAAATCAGCGCTTACTGCCATTAAATCCTCCCCCATAAAAGTGTCAGAGTATCAGAGAGTCGGAGTGTCAGAGATTTTGATACTTTGACACTATGATACTTTGACTCTTTGATACTTAATTACGCCTGTGCCGGTATCCCTTCGCTTTGCTTTGCAAGCTTCGGAACAGCGCCGGCAGATTCCAGATCAGCCGCTTCAATATCCGCCTTAACCCTCTCTTTTATAGCTACCGCCTCTTTCCCTTCTATAACGGCATCCGCCATCTTCGATGCCATCAGGCGAATTGACCTTATCGCATCGTCATTGCCAGGTATAACAAAATCTATTCCTTCGGGGTCGCAATTCGTATCCACAACTGCTATGGATTTTATTCCCATCTTTTTGGCTTCATAGAGGGCTATCCTCTCCTTTCTCGGGTCAATAACAAATATGGCTTTGGGAAGCTTGTCCATATTTTTAATTCCACCGAGGTATTTATCAAGCTTTTTCATCTCCTTTTCCAGTTTTATGCCCTCTTTTTTTGTAATAACGCTAAAGCTGCCTCTCTCTTTCATGCCTTCCAGTTCTTTAAGCTTATTTATGCTCTTTTTAATCGTATCGAAATTGGTTATAGTGCCGCCGAGCCATCTTTGATTCATATAGAACATACCGCATCTCTTTGCCTCTTCCTCGATAAGAACCTGCGCCTGCTTTTTTGTGCCGACGAAGAGGACATATTCTCCGCCGGCAACAGTATCCGATACAAACTTAGCCGCCTCTTTGAACTTTTTAAGCGTTTTCTGAAGGTCAATAATATAGATGCCGTTTCTTGCTCCAAAAATATACTTCTTCATCTTGGGATTCCATCTCTTTGTTTGATGTCCAAAATGCGCCCCTGCTTCCAACAATTCCTTCATAGTCATAGCCGACATAATTTTCCTCCTAAAAAACTTGTTAATTTACAATTTTTTATTTATATCATAAACATCCGTATCTATGCAATATCTTTTTAGCTTCTATAACTGGCATTTATTTTTACATACTCATAAGAAAGGTCTGTTGTCCATACAGTTGCCTCCGCATCGCCCATCCCTATATCGAGGTTTATTGCTACATCCTTCCGCCCCATTATCTTTCTGACTCTTTTTTCCCACTCTCTTTTAACAAGGCTGCCATTTTTCAATATCTTCTCCTTCCCTATAGAAAGCGCTATTTTTTTCATATCGAATTTCACCCCGGAGTTTCCGGCTGCGCACACTATCCTTCCCCAGTTCGGGTCTTCTCCGAACAATGCCGTTTTTACCAGATTTGAATTTGCAATCGAAAGGGCGATTTTTTTTGCATCCTTAAAACTATTTGCGCCTTTTATATTTATCTCTATGAACTTCGTAGCCCCTTCCCCGTCTCTTACAATCATTTTTGCGAGGGCGGCGCTTACGGATTTAAGCGCATCTAAAAACAGTTTAAACTCCTTTGAACCTCTATCAGCAATGATTTTATTGCCGGCAAGTCCGTTTGCCAATATTATAACCGTGTCATTCGTGCTCGTATCATTATCTACAGTAATCATATTAAATGACCTGTCTGCAGATTCCCTCAATGCGATTTTTAAAAGCTTAGGAGATATTGCAGCATCGGTTGCCATAAATGAAAGCATTGTCGCAAGCCTCGGATATATCATACCCGAGCCCTTAGCAATCCCTCCGATTCTTATCGTCTTGCCGCCGCTTTTATATTCTACAGAACGAACCTTCGGCATGGTATCCGTAGTCATTATCGCCTCTGCTGCATCTGCTCCGCCAGAAACACCTAACTGCTTAACGGCCAATGGTATCCCCTTTTTAATCTTTCCTATAGGCATTGGAACGCCTATTACTCCGGTGGATGCCGCTAAAATTTTATCGGGAGACACTCCGAGAGATTTTGCCGTCAATCCTGCCATATCCTCCGCATTCCTGTAACCTGCGTCTCCTGTGCAGGCATTAGCATTGCCGCTGTTTACGATTATACCCCTCGCCATTCCCTTTTTGATATTCTTCTGACTTAAAATTACAGGGGCTGCCTTTACATGATTCTCGGTAAATACACCGGCAGCAAAAGCCTCGACATCCGAAACTATAAGAGCGAGGTCTTTCTTTCCATTCTTTTTAATCCCGCACGATATGCCCGATGCCCGTATGCCCCTTACGGCAGTTATACCGCCTTTTATCTCTTTCATATAATTTTTCACCGCAGAGGACGCAGAGAGCGCAAAGGAAAAAACAATCCTTTTTGACACAGACCTACACTGATTATTTATGATTTTTATGGTTCTTTATTTCTGTGTTAATCATAATTTATCTGTGTCTTTCAGTGTCTTTATTTTTCTTGTCTTTCTCTGCGAACTCTGCGTTCTCTGCGGTAATTTTCTTTACTCTCCCTTCATGGAACAATCCCTGCCCTTTCCAAACCTGTATGCTCCTCGAATCCGAGCATAATATTCATATTCTGAACCGCCTGACCCGATGCGCCTTTAACCAAATTATCTATTGCCGATACAACGATAATCCTTCGATTTCTTTTATCTATTTGAAAACCGATGTCGCAATGGTTCGAGCCGAGGACATTATGTATCTGCGGAGATTTTCCTGCCCCGAGAATCCTTACGAATCTCTCCCCTTTATAAAAATTCTCATATACTTTTAAAATATCATCGGAAGTTAAACTTGTGCCTTTGTGTTTTAAAAATGTATCGGAAGCCATGTTTGAATATATAGTGCTTAATATTCCCCTGTTTACAGGCAAAAGATGGGGGGTAAATGTTATCTTTATATCCCTTTCGGCAATCTCGCTTATCTCCTGTTCAATCTCCGGTGTATGACGATGAGAGGCAAGGCTGTATGCCTTAAAATTCTCATTGCACTCGGCAAAAAGGAACCCCTCCTCTACCTTTCTCCCCGCCCCTGTAACGCCCGATTTAGAATCTACGATTATCGAATCCTTATCGATGAAATTGCCTTTAATGAGAGGGGCTAATGCAAGTATGACACCGGTCGGATAACATCCCGGGTTCGCAGTAAGGGATGCGGTTTTTATTTTTCCTCTTTTTATCTCGGGAAGACCATAGACTGCCGGGCTTAAAAGCTCGGGACTCGTATGCTCTTCTTTATACCACTCCTTATAAACAATAGGCGATTTGAGCCTGTAATCTGCGCTGAGGTCAATAACTTTTTTATTTGACTTCAACAAAGGAGGGACAACAGCCATCGAAGCTTTATGGGGAAGGGCTGAGAAGATAAAATCGCACTTCTTTGATATTTCTTTCGGAGATAGGGCTTCGTATTTTAAATCCAAATACCCTTTGAGAAAAGGAAAGGAATCGCCAACTTTAATGCCGGAATATTTCTCTGAGGTAACAGCAGATATTTCGACTAATGGATGGTTAAGGAGTATTCTTATCAGCTCTAATCCGGTATAACCGCTCGCACCGAGAATACCTACCTTGACCATAGTTTCAAAGTTTCAAAGTGTCAAAGTGTCAAGGTATTAATATTAAGGCTTTGACTCTATGACACTCTGATACTCTGACACTATTTTTTTATCTCTTCGAGAACTGGAATCTCTTTCTGGCCGCCTTCTGACCATATTTCTTTCTCTCTTTTACTCGAGAATCCCTTGTAAGGAAGCCTGCCTTCTTTAATGTAATCCTTAAATTCGGACTTGCATGGAGAAGGGCGTTGGATATGCCGTGTCTTATCGCCCCTGCCTGTCCCATTGCGCCGCCGCCGTAAACATTTATCTTTATATCGAATTTGTTCAGGTTATCCGTTTCTTCCAGAGATTGAACGGCAAGAGATCTGGCATCTTCTCTCCCAAAAAAATTTTCGATAGGCTTATCATTTACTACTATCTTGCCGTCGCCGTTCTGCATCCATACCCTTGCAACAGAACTTTTTCTTCTTCCTGTTCCATAAAACTTTTCTGCTTCCATGCACTTCCCTCCTTAAATAGCCAATTCCTTTGCTTCCGGTTTCTGTGCGGCATGGGGATGTTCCTTTGAAGGATACACCTTCAATTTTTTAAACATAGCCCTGCCGAGCCTGGTTCTCGGAAGCATGCCTCTTACCGCTTCCTCTATAAGAGATTCGGGTCTTTTCTTAAGCAATCTCCCTGCCGTAACAGTCTTTAATCCCCCGGGATAGTTTGTATGACGGTAATATGTCTTATCCTGCTCTTTTTTGCCTGTAAGGAGAATCTTCCCTGCATTTATAACCACCACATTATCGCCGGTATCTACATGGGGCGTATAAATAGGCTTATCTTTCCCCCTCAGTATCTTTGCCACTTCGCTGGCAAGCCTGCCAAGGGCTTTGCCATTGGCATCGATGATATGCCATTTTTTTTCTATATCTTCTTTCTTAGCCGAAAATGTTCTCATAAAACCTCTCTTTCATGTAATTTTTTCTATAAAGGCTTTTGCAGCCTTGAGAGAATCTTTAACCATATCTCTATGCGTTATTAATCCTCTATAATAACCTGCTATATGCAATTCATCATAAAGAGACTCAAATTCCCTTAAAAGCTTTCCATTATGAACAATTAAATATTTTCGTAATGCTTCTCTATAAGCATCTACGGATTTAGGCAGTTCTTTTTTGGTTAATCCCTTCCTCAAAAGCGACTCATTAATAGCCTCCAATACTGCCAGATACGCAGTTCCAAATGCCTCCCTGACAGGTTTAACATCAGCATACCTGTTATCCTCTACCGATGCCTTACTTAGTATCTCTTTTGCATTTTGTAAATATCTCAGAGATTCTTTACTCATATTAATAATTGTTTAATGTTTAATATTATGAGATAATTTATATCATGTCAAGCAAA
>CAYMMR010000030.1:0-14774 GCA_964391545.1 uncultured Nitrospinota bacterium
TAGTCCCCGCCGCCGTCACTTACGACAATGGAGCTTATCCACCATACCGCGGCAAGCAAAAAGACGGTCACAAAACCAAGGGCAGCGAGATTTTTCAAAAAAGGTCTGTTCCTCCAGATACTCATTTTATACCGAATATTTTTCTTTCATTTTTATAACACTGGAAAAACCTTTTTTCGAACGACTTTTTATTTTTTCTTTTGCTCCTTAAATAATTCAAACCTGACAAAAGAAAAAATAACGGAAGCGAGAAAAAAGGTTTTTGCAGGACACTCAATCATCAATCCCTTCAGCTTCGGGTATATCCATGCCTTCGAAATTATCAATACCCTCCTTATAAGCCTTAACACTCAATCCTATCCTTCTATTGGGAATATCTACCTTTATTACCTTCGCATTTACTTCATCGCCTACCGAGACCACTTCTTTCGGGTCATTTACCTTTTTAGAATTAAGCTGGGATACATGTATAAGCCCTTCTATGCCGTTTTCCAGTTCTGCAAAGGCGCCGAAGTTCGTAATCTTAACTATCTTCCCCTTTACATCCATTCCTACTTTATACTTTTCCGCTGCATCGCTCCATGGGTCGGGCATAAGCTGCTTAATGCCCAATGTAAGCCTCTCGTTCTCTTTATCCACACTCAAGACAACCGCTTTAATCTTATCTTTTTTCTTAAGAATTTCCGAAGGATGCTTTATCTTCTGCATCCATGATATATCCGATATATGAATCAGTCCGTCAATTCCCTCTTCGAGTTCCACAAATGCGCCGAAATCCGTAAGGTTTCTTACCCTTCCTTCCACAACGGCCCCTGCCGGATATTTTACCTCCGCATCCTGCCATGGATTCTGCTCGATCTTTTTTATGCTCAGCGAAATTTTCTTTTTATCCCTGTCAATTCCCAAAACCATTGCCTCGACAGTATCGCCCATTGCAACAACCTTCGAAGGGTGCTTTACATACTTGCTCCATGACATTTCGGATACATGGATAAGCCCCTCTATCCCCTCTTCGAGTTCCACAAATGCGCCATAGTCCGTAACGCTTACAATCTTGCCTCTTACCTTCATCCCAACCGGATATTTTTCTTCTGCGCTTGCCCAGGGATCCGGAGTAATCTGCTTATAACCGAGAGATACCTTTTGATTCTCTTTATCGTATTTTAACACCATCACTTTAATCTTATCCCCAACAGCAAAAATCTCCGAAGGATGGCTGACTCTCCCCCATGCCATATCGGTTATATGAAGCAATCCGTCTATCCCCCCAAGGTCTACAAATGCGCCGTATTCGGTAATATTTTTTACCTGTCCTTCGATTACCTTTCCTACTTCGATAGTCGAAAGCGTAGCATCCCTTGCCGTCTTTCTCTCCTCTTCCAATATGATGCGGCGCGACAGGACAATATTCCCCTTCTTTTTATTCATCTTTATAATCTTCATGCGAAATTTTTGCCCGATAAGCTTATCGAGATTTCTAACAGGCTTGGTATCGATCTGAGAGCCGGGAAGGAATGCCTTAAGGCCGATATCAACTGTCATACCGCCTTTTATCTTCGATATCACAGTCCCTTCGACAGGCTGATTCGATGTATACGCCTTGGTTATATCATCCCATACATTTGTCTTGTCCGCCTTCTCCTTCGAAAGAACCACCTGTCCGTTTTTATCCTCTATCCTATCCAGCAGCACGGTTATCTCGTCTCCGATTTTCAAATGTTTGCCGCGATTGGGAAATTCATTTCTCGAAATTACCCCTTCGGACTTAAACCCTATATCAACCGTAACCGAATCATGGTCAATCTTCATGACCCTGCCTTTTATAATCTCGCCCTCTTTGAATCCCCTTATGCTGCTTTCATACAACTGCTTCATCTCGGAGTCATGTTCAGCCCCGGATACATCTTCGGCATCGTTATCTTCATCCGAATCCGGATCGGTGTTAATCGAATCCGCATTTTTTAGCAGGGTGTCTATCCCTGCCGATCCCATATTCCTTTTAAACATCTCATTTTCCATCTTTATTAAAAACCTCCTTTTTTTAATCTTATCTGCTTATCTATTTTTTGTAACATATTTTCAATAACTTCGTCAATAGAAATTCCTGTAGTATCAATTACTGTCGAATCGGGAGCTTTCCTCAAAGGCGCCAGATTCCTGGACACATCGTTATTATCCCTGTCTTTTATATCCTCGATTATTCTGTCAAGCCGGACATCCTCCCCCTTTTCTTTCAATTCACCATATCTCCTTTTTCCCCTTTCCTCTACAGAGACATCGAGAAAAAATTTTATATCGGCATCGGGAAAGACTACCGTCCCTATATCCCTCCCCTCCATCACTACGCCGCCCGATTTTCCCATCTCCCTCTGTTTTATCAGCAATGCCTTTCTTACTCCTGAGTATGCGGAAACGACAGATGCCCCCTTACCTATCGTTTCCTCTCTTATTTTCAAAGTAACATCCTCTCCATTGGCGTAAATTTTCTGATTATTATCGCCGGCTACGAATTCTATTTTAATACCCTCTGCTATTTCAGATACCCTTTTTTCGTCAGAAAGGGATATATTTCTTTCGATTGACTTTAATGCAACTGCCCTATACATTGCACCGGTATCTATATATTTATAATTAAACTTTTTCGACAGTATTTTTGCAGCGGTGCTTTTACCGGAGCCGGCAGGACCATCAATGGTAATAATTATTTTAGTGTTAAGTGTTGAGTGTTGAGTGTTGAGTTTTATATTCCTTGCCTTTTCAAACTCCCTTTCCAGTCCATCTGCATCGCTGTCAGCAATCATATTTTTAAGCACTTTTAAGGTATCCTGAAAGATATTTATCATCTTTATTACCTGATCTCCGTTCATCAGGCATATTTCTCTCCACATAACAGGCGAGCTTGCGGCAATCCGCGTAAAATCCCTGAACCCACCTCCCGAGAAAGACAGAATACCCTTTTCTTTTACATCGAGTTCTCCTATGCTGTTCACCAGTGCATAAGCAACAACATGGGGAAGATGGCTTACGGCGGCAAGGTATTTATCATGCTTATCCGCATCCATCAATATCACCTCCGAGCCTGTTTCTTTCCATATTTCCTTTACTTTTTCAAAGGCAGCGGAATTGGTTTTATCGGTAGCCGTTATAACACACCTCGAGCCTTCGAATAATTCTACAAACGATGCTTCGACACCCGATTTTTCCGTGCCTGCAATCGGGTGTGCGCCGACAAAAAATATACCTTTTGGCAGCATCCTATCCATCTCACGAACAATCTCGCCCTTTACGCTGCCTGCATCGGTAATAATAGCCCCTTCTTTAAGATAAGGCATCATCTCCTTTGCAATTTTTATTATTGACGACACAGGTGTCGCAAGCAAAATAAAATCCGAATCGCCGACAACATCTTTAATGTTCAGGCTGTATAAATCTATAACATTAAGCTCCACAGCCCTCTTTAAATTCCCTTCGTCCCTGCCAAAACCGATAATCCTGTCAGCAAGCTTTTTCTTCTTGCATACCCTTGCAAAAGAGCCGCCAATAAGCCCCACGCCAACTATAGTGATTGTCTTGAAATGTATCATAAAATATATCTTATAAATCTCCCACTTCCTTCAGCGCCTCGATAAATCTCTCATTATCCTCTGGCAACCCTATAGTTACCCTTATATAATCCGGGAGTTTATAGCCATCCAGCGGCCTGATTATTATACCTTTTTTTAAGAGCCTGTTATAAACCTCCCTGCCCTTTTTCATAGATTCCCCTGAACTTGATTCAGGGTCACTACAAGTTTTAATTAAAATAAAATTTGCCTCTGTGGGAACATATTCTATTCCGAGTCTTTTAAGCTCTTCATAAAGATATTCTTTTCCTTTCCTATTAACCTCCCTGCTCTTTTCCAAATGATTTATGTCTTTCAATGCTGCAATAGCGCCAATCTGCGCCAGAGAGTTTGTATTAAAAGGCTGTCTTACCCTGTTCATATAACCGACCAATTCCTCTTTCGCAAATCCGTAGCCGATACGGAGTCCTGCCATCCCGTATATCTTGGAGAATGTTCTCAATACTATTGCATTTTTTCCCGCCCTCACATATTCTATCGTATAGGGGAAATCATCCCTTTCCACATACTCATAATATGCCTCATCGAATACAACGATTATATCTCCTCTTATTCTATTCATAAACCTTTCAACATCTTTTTTCCCTACTGCCGTTCCTGTGGGATTATTCGGATTCGATATAAATATCATCCTCGTCTTCCCGGTAACTGCATTCGACATTTTATCGAGGTCGTGGGTAAAATCTTTTAACGGAACGATTATTCCTTTGCAATTGACGGATTGCGTTACTATCCGATAAACAATAAACGCCTGGTCCGCCATTATAATCTCATCGCCGGGATTTAAAAATGTCCTGACTGCCAATTCTATTATTTCGTTAGAACCGTTGCCAATGATAATATTAGACGGGTTTAATTTGAAAAATTCAGCGATGGCCTCTTTTAGATAAAATCCGCTGCCGTCAGGATACCGGTGGAGATTGGTTAATGACTTCTCTATTGCTTTAACGGCTTCGTGCGAAGGCCCTATGGGGTTTTCATTCGATGCCAGCTTGATGGAGTTTTTAATGCCAAGCTCCCTTTCAAGCTCTTCTATCGGTTTACCGGGCTCATAAGGAATAAGGCTTTTTATATGATCGGGAACTTTTAGTATCATAGTGTCAAAGTATCAGAGTGTCAGAGTGTCAACATCTTTAATCTATGATACTTTAACTCTTTGACACTTTGACTCTTCATTTAGCTCCATTTCGGATAAGAGCCGAGTATCTTTAAGAACAGGACTTCCTTTCTAAGTTTCTCGATTGCCGCAGAAACCTTTTTCTCTTCTATATGCCCCTCGAAGTCTATAAAGAATACATATTCCCATGCCCTCCTTCTCAAAGGTCTCGACTCGATCTTTGTGAGGTTTATCTTATTTTTTTCAAAGGGCTTCAGTATATCGTATAGGGCGCCGACCCTGTCTTTTATAGATACGAGAATCGAGGTCTTATCGTTTTCGCTCCGTCCCCTCTTTGCCTTGCCGATGATAAGAAACCGGGTGTAGTTATTTTTACTGTCTTCTATTTTCTTAGCCAGTATATTCAATCCGTAAAGCCCTGCTGCCGACTCGCTGGCTATCGCAGCAGCCCCCTTTTCCCCTGCCGACATCTCCGCTGCCTTTGCAGTGCTCGACACCTCGTAATGAGGGACATTCGGCAAATTCTTCTCAAGCCATAACCTGCACTGGGCAATAGGCTGCGGATGAGAGTATATCTTTTTTATCTCATTCATATCCTTGGCTTTTGACAAAAGATTCTGATGTATCTCTAAAAGTATCTCCCCGCATATATTGACATTGGAATCCACAAATAGGTCGAGTGTATGGGTTACGACCCCCTCCATTGAATTCTCGATCGGGACAACGCCGTAATCGGCTCTATCGGCCTCTACCTCCGAAAATATCGTATCCAGACTATCGGATGGAACATAAACAGCAGATGAGCCGAATTGATTCATAGCGGCAAGATGCGTAAAAGTAGCCTGCGGTCCAAGGTATGCTATTGTCAGGGGTCTTTCAAGGGAGAGCGTGGCAGACAATATTTCTCTATATACGGATTTTAAAGAATCATTGGGGAAGGTCCCCTTATTTATTCCAATGAGATGTTCTATTATTTCTCTTTCCCTGTCAGGGACATGAAAATTGCTTTTGAGCTTCGATTTTTCCTCTCCTATAAGGATGGCAGCCTCTGCCCTTTTATTCAGGAGCTTGAGTATATTCTTGTCAATCCCATCTATCTTTTTCCTTAACTCGTTAATTTTACTCAATATTAAATTACCACCTTTGGAATTATTAAAATATAAACCACTGAAGGCACTGAAATCACAGAAAAAACAGACACAGATTCACACAGATTAATTATGATGGACACAGTGGAAATCATACAAAAATCAGTGTCCATCAGTGTCAAAAATATTTTTTTCAGTGTCTTCCGTGTTTTCAGTGGTTAAATCAGACCTTTTGTTATTTGCTGTGCTTCTTCATCACATCTTCGTTGGCATCGATAAAAGACTGGACATTCTCTTTTGCCTTTTTATGAATAGAATCTTCGATAGAAAGGAGGACAAGTCTTCCGAATACGGTAGTCACACCGGTCATTACAGGTATATCTTCGGGATTTTTCTTGAATTTCTCCACCTTCTTTGCAATTTCTGCGCTGTCATAAAGCTCGTTTTCGGAATAAGAATAAGTCAGCCTGACATAATCCCTCTCTTTTTTCTCGTTCTTACCCAGGCTTGTAACGATATTATCCATATCAATCGCAGAGGGCTGTTTGTCTTTCTTAAGCATAATGCCTTTTACCAATTCGAAGTATTTTTCTTTAGAGGTGCGCCGGGAAAGCAATTCAAGGGGTATTTTAGAGCTTATCTCAAATTCTATCCCATCCTTTTTTACCCTGACAGAACTTATTTCATAAGTAATGCCGTTACAATCGAAACGGTTTTCCTTCTTAGGCTTATATTTATTACAAAGCTCTATGCGAAGCCTGTTAAGACCTTTTGATGCATATTCTTGAAACAGATGATCTTTTAGGGTAGGCATATTCCTCCATAAAAATTGGATTTGGTATTAAATATCATAAAATTTCGGCAAAGTCAAATTTATCAACAAATTAATGAACGATAGCAGAGAGGAGATTTAGGGGGCATTATGCAACTGGGTATTTAAATTTTTCCTTCGGGTTTAAAAAGCTACAGTCCTTCTTCTTTTTCATATTCGTTCAGTTTGTTCCTAAGAGTTCTTATGCTGAGACCGAGAAGCTCCGCTGCCTTTGTCCTGTTTCCGCCGACATCTTCGAGTGTATTGAATATCAATTGCCTTTCCATATCACGCACGGTCATGCCTGCTTTAACGGACGGCTTTTGAACCTCCGCTGTCTTTTCCAGAAATAAATACTCGGTAGTTATCTCATTTCCCCTGCATAAAAGAACCGCCCTCTCGATAACATTCTCAAGCTCTCTGACATTACCGCGCCAATGGGCATCTTTCAGCACAGAGAGGGCATCTTTTGAAATCCCGGTTATGCTTTTCTTGTTTTTTGAGCCGTGTTTTTTTATGAAATAATCTATTAATAACGGTATATCATCCTTCCTCTCTCTTAAAGGCGGAACGGTGAGGGGTATAACATTCAATCTGAAATAAAGGTCTTCTCTAAATGTCCCTTTATCTATAGCCTCTCTTAAATTTCTATTCGTTGTGGCAATCACCCTTACATCTATCCGAACAGGCTCCCTCCCCCCTACCCTGTCAACCTCGCGCTCCTGCAAGACCCTGAGCAGCTTTGCCTGCAATGACATATCCATCTCGCTTATCTCATCCAGCAATATTGTCCCTTGATTTGCAAGCTCGAATTTCCCTATTTTCCTGTTCAGGGCGCCTGTAAACGAGCCCTTCTCGTGTCCGAAAAGCTCGCTTTCCAAAAGGTCTTTAGGCAGCGCAGCGCAGTTCACGGCAACAAAAGGCTTATCTTTTCTATTGCTGCTCTGATGAATATATTTGGCAAGCATCTCCTTCCCTGTCCCGCTCTCTCCCTGAATCAATATGGTAGAGCTGCTGTATGCCACGCTTAGAGCCATATCAATGACCTTTTTCATGGATGGGTTATCGGTTACAATTAGGCTAACAGCCGGCGGCTGAAGAGCCTGCCCCGGGATTGCCGAAGGGACAATGGCTGACGGCTGACAGCCTATTTGCTTTTTACTCTGTATCGCCCTTTCCACTACATTATCCAGAACATCGGCAGAGAATGGCTTGAGTATATAGTCAAAAGCCCCTTCTCTCATAGCCTCCACTGCATTATCTATAGTTCCATAAGCTGTTATCATAACTACCGGAGTCTGGGGCGACACCCTCTTTATCTCCTTCAAAACCTGAAGACCGCTGACCTTCGGCATCTTCACATCCGTAATAACCATGCCAAAGGACTGCCGGTTAAACAATTCAATGCCTTCGATGCCGTTGGAGGCTGTATGAACGGAATAACCGCTCCGCATAAGCGTCTCTGTAAGAGCCGCCCTCATCTCGTCTTCATCGTCTATTATCAGTATCTCCGTATTCATAAAGATTTATTCACCACAAAGACACAAAGGACACAAAGGTTAATATAGAAAAACACTTGAACACGAATGGCGCGAATGAAAGACAAAATTAAAACCAAATTATTTTAATCTTTAGCCTTTATTAGTTATTCGTGTAATTAGTCCATTCGTGTCATTCGTGTTCAAGTTATTTTTTCTTTGTGCGGTGAAAAGGTCTTTGAGGCAGTAAAATCGTAAATGCCGTTCCCTTTCCCTCTCTGCTTTCCACTTCTATCATTCCATTATGCGATTCTATCATATTATGAACGATGGCAAGCCCCAAACCCGTCCCTTTATCCTTCGTCGTAAAAAAGGGATTGAATATATTTTTGAGATTATCCTTCGATATGCCGATTCCGGTATCGGAAATTTTAACTTCTATATATCCGAGGCTGCCCCTCTTTTTTTTCCCTGTCCCTGTCTTTACCTTTAAAACACCGCCATCCTGCATAGCCTGAACGGCATTTCGTATAATATTAAGGAAGACCTGCTTTAAAAGCTCTTCATCCCCATACACGGATAAAGAGGATGTATAATATTCCTTTTTAAGCCTTATATCGTTTTTATCCGTCAGAAATTCTCCGAATAAAAGAAGCTCATCGAGAAATTTATGAAGGTCAATCTTTTCCAATACAGGTTTCGGCTGCCGTGTAAATGCAAGTAAATTCGAAATTACATGGTTCAGATTTTTTACACCCGAACATATATGACTTACCAGTCTTTTCTGATTTTCATCTTCAATCTCTCTCTGCAGGATGGATGCGAATAATTCTATGCTTCCCAGAGGATTTCTTATTTCATGGGCTATTCTTGCCGCCATTTCGCCCATTGCAGTTAACCTGTCGTTCCTCTCCGACTGTTTTTCAAGTCTTTTCATAGAAAAATAGGTAAAGGCAGAGATAAAGGTAAAGGTTTTTTCTCTGTCTCTATCTTTACCTCTACCTGCTTTATCCTGTCCTTTATTTATAAAGCTCCTCTTTATATTTTCCCCTCCATTCCAAATCCTTCATCTCCGCAGACGCAACATCTCCGAGAACCTCTCCCTTTGCTATATCCGCAATCTTTGCAAGGGTCTCCATGCTTTTGTCCTCTTTCTTCAACTGCCTGTAGCTGTCGGCTGCGACATACAGCGCCCATCCCGTCTTCCTGTCATCCGGATATGCCCGGACCAATCTCTCTGCCGTCTGCACGGCTTCTGCATATCTTCCCATCTTATAGAGAGAGTCGAGTATCTGATATTCCCCTTCCGAAATAATATCACGGACATCCTCTCTCTTTGAAAGCCTCATAATCTCTATAGCCTTGTTATACGAGCTTATCGCGTCCGAAAAATTTTTGATATTTTTGTAGGAGTGCGCCAAATTAAGATATATTTTTGCAGTATCGAAATCCTTCGGCTTTTTTCTTACATATATTACATATTCGGCGATTGCCTCCTTGAATTTCCCCTGTTTATAAAGCGAATCTCCGATAACCCCTCTTGCATATTCGGCCATCGGACTATCGGGGTAATCCGCTATAAATTTCTTTAACTGGTTTTCTGCATCGGCGTATCTGTCTTGAAGATAATATATCTCGCCAGTTCTCAATGATATATCTCTTTTATAAATTTCCTTTGAATCGTATTTAACTACCATTTCAAAGGTCTCGAGGGACTTGCCGTATAAACCCATCTGCTGATAGCTGTCGCCTATCTCGAAGAGTATTTTGGGGGCCTTAATATCTTTCAAAAACGGATCGAAGTTCTTATAATATGTAAGAAGAAGCCCGTAAAACCCCTTCTGTGAATGGTATGTATCTATTATTTTAAAAAAGGCGGCTCTCATGGCGGATTTAACATCTTCCGCCATCTTATCTTCGGGATACAGGGAAAGCAGATGCTTGAATGTCATAACCGCCTCTACATAACGATTCTCCGCAGACAGGAGATTCCCTTTTTTAAACATCGCCTCCTGCACAAGAGGCGCCGAAGGATTTTTCACGATAATATCCTTATATGTATTCATAGGCTCCATATAGGGGGTATAATCGAATATGAAGCTGGCTCCCACCAGATTAGGCTGTTCTACGCCTGCATCGGCCATCTTCATTCTAATAGAGTAAATTTCTTCGCTCTCCGGGTATCTTGAGATTACCTCTGCGTAAACAATAACGGCATCTGCATGCCTGCCTTCTTTATAATATGTGTCTCCTATCCTTATCATAGAAGAGGCGGCAGATTCGTTTTGAGGAAAAAGATTTATAAGGTCGAAAAATATATTCCTTGCATCTTTATATTTTCCATTTATAAAATAGGTCTGGCCCATGTTGAACATAACAAGGGGATTTGCCTTTGGAAAGGTAGGCCATTTCTGCGAGGCCTCTCTGTATAACTCTTCGGCCCTTGCATAGTCTTTCTCGATAAAATATGAATCCGCTATCTTGAATGTTGCATCCCTTACAACCGTGCTGAAGGGATACAGAATTAAAACCCTTTCAAGCTGTTTATGAGCTTCTTTAAATCTCTTTTCCCCTATTAATATCTCCGCCCTGAATATAAGGGCTTGAGGGGCATACTTACCTTTTGGATATTCGTTTACAAGAGTCTGATAAGATGCCTTTGCCTCGATATAAAACTTCAGTTTTTCGTAGAGCTTACCCATTCGCAAAAGGGACATCTCTCTTTTATGAGATTTCGGAAATTTCGATACGGCAGTTTTGTAAGCATCCAGTGCGCTTCGATACATAGTCTCATCCTTCTTTGAAATAATATAGTTGGCGTCGGCAATCAAATATAAGGCATTCTCGCCGTATTTTCCTTCGGGATAGATTTCTGCGAATTCAGTAAGCTTTGCAACAGCCTCTTCATATTTCTCTTCCTGATAAAGTTTTAATCCTTCTTTATATATCTCTCTTCCTTCAAATACCTTTACTGTAGAAGCAGGTTGAACTGCCCCTTCTTTTTCAGGCTCTATTTTAACCTCCGGAAGCGGCAGGGCTTTAGAAGTTACCGGGGGAGGATTCGATGCGGATTCTTTAGGCTTTTCGTTTAGACGGCTCGCAGTCTCTGTGTATGGCGACGAGAAAAGGATAAGGATTAAAAAAAGAATGATAATGGATTTTTTTCTCTTTATTTTTATATAGTTAAGCATACGCCTATAGTAGAAGCAAAATATATGCCGTTTTTAAGTATAAATATACACTATCTCCCGATTTATTGCAATCAATTGAAGTTTAATGACTTCAAAAAAAATCACCCTGTCGTTATAATGTTCTCTATATTTAATTATTTCAATATGTTAGACCCTAAAAGGCCTAAAAAGATAATATAAAAAAGAGTTTCTGCGAGAATCTAAATATAATTGGGGTTATAAAATGCCTCCTTTATCTCTCCTTAAATTATCATGATGTTTTATTAAAATATGTCATTCTTTTGACATATTAAACCCAAATTATGCACAACGATTTAGACAAGGCATTATGTCCCTGTAGCGGCTGTCACCGGTGGATTATAAAACTTTACCTTACACCGCATTTTCATTTTTCCATGGATGGTAAAAAGTGAAAATTTCCACAGTTAGACAGCCATGGACGGCTGTATTAACGGCAAGATGAAGGCATAGCAGCCCTTACAGCTTCACAGGTATACAGGATATTAGACAAGGAGAACCTCCTTTACAAATGGGGCAAGAGAGAGATTTAACGGTCTTGTCAGACAGGAATGCCTTCGTCCCCATAGTCCTGTTACTGTTATGGAAGTTGAAAATGTTGTGGGTCAGTATATTGAAGAGTATAATAATCGCAGGCTGCATTCGGCAATTGACTATATGAGACCCGTAGATTATTATAAAGGCAACCCTGAAGAGATCGAAAAACTCAGGGATGAAAAACCGGCAATTGCCAAAGAAGGAGGTCATCTGTAAATAGAGAGTTTAATCGGATGTTAAAACTTATCCCTGCAGATTTTAAGCAGGGATTAGGGGAAACTACTTCTTATTTCAAACCAGCTTTTTGTTCCATTTGAAAGAAGCAAGACAGAAGCAATTTCCTATCATTTAGAAATATCACCCCCTTAACTCATCAATTTCTCTTTAAAATACTCAATCGTCCTATCGAGCCCTTCCTCAAGGCTTACGACCGGCTCCCATTTCAATAACTTCTTTGCCTTTGATATATCAGGTCTCCTTTGCTTCGGGTCGTCTACAGGGAGAGGCTTAAAAACTATCTTGCTTTTACTCCCCGTCTTTTTAAGAATCCTCTCTGCCAATTGCAGCACTGTCATCTCATTAGGGTTTCCAATATTTACAGGCTCGGTTTCGCCTGACATCATAAGTCTGTATATACCCTCAACCAAATCGGAAACATAGCAAAAGCTCCTTGTTTGGCCGCCATCGCCAAATACAGTAATATCCTCTCCATTCAATGCCTGACTTATAAAGTTTGGAATTGCCCTTCCATCTTTTATCCTCATCCTTGTACCAAAGGTATTAAATATCCTGACTATTCTTGTCCTCACTCCATGATACCTGTTATATGCCATAGTAATTGCCTCTGCAAATCTCTTTGCCTCATCGTAAACTCCCCTTGGACCAATAGGGTTTACATTGCCCCAGTAATCCTCTTTCTGCGGATGGACAAGGGGGTCGCCATAGACTTCGGAGGTAGATGCAAGGACAAATACCGCACCTTTCTCCTTTGCAAGACCCAATGCCTTATGAGTGCCCAAAGAGCCGACCTTCAATGTTTGAATCGGGTGATTCAGGTAATCTATAGGACTTGCAGGCGAGGCAAAATGGAGTATGTAATCGAGCTTACCCTCCACATATAGATAATTTGTAACATCCTGCTTTATGAACAAAAATCTCTCATCCCTTATATGCTCGATATTGGCAATATCCCCTGTTATAAAATTATCCATACAGATTACATGATGCCCTTTAGACAGCATATAATCGCACAGATGAGACCCGATAAAACCCGCGCCTCCTGTAATCAATACTCTTGCCATAAAAAAACTTCCTCCTAATTTCCTTTAACTCATAACTCTCAACTCTTAACTCTTAACTTTATTACGCCCTTCCTATGCTGTAATATTCAAATCCCATCTTCTTTGTCCTCTCTACATCATATACATTCCTGCCGTCAAAAATGACCGGTTTTCGCATCAGACTCTTTATCCTTTCCATATTGAGCAGCTTAAACTCCCTCCATTCCGTAATAACTACAATGGCGTCTGCGCCTTCCGCAACCTCATAAGCGCTTGCACAATACTTGATATTCGGAAGTATCTTTTTTGCATTCTCCATTGCTACAGGGTCATAAGCCTTTATAACCGCACCCTCCTTAAAAAGGGCAGCAATTATCTCTACTGACTTTGCATCTCTCATATCATCCGTATCGGGCTTAAAAGAAAGTCCGAGTATTCCTATAACCTTGCCTTTCAAGAATCCAGTCCCCTGCTTGAATCTTTCTGGGGCAAGCTTATCCTTTATAGTTTTAACAAAGTGAGGTATCCTCTCCTTGTTTATTTCGAGAATATCCTTTAAGAGCTTGAAATCATAACCCAGTCTCTCTGCAGTGTGAACAAGCGATTGTATATCCTTTGGAAAACATGAGCCGCCAAACCCAAGACCTGCGTTAAGAAAGGCTTGTCCTATTCTGGAGTCGTATCCGACGCCTTTAGCAACATCGCCGACATTTGCGCCCGAAAGCTCGCATATATCGGCTATTGCATTTATAAAGGAAATCTTCATTGCAAGGAAGGCATTGGAGGCATATTTTATAATCTCTGCGCTATATACATCGGTAATCAGCATCGGTTTGCCTATAGTAGCATATAACTCAAGCAATTTTACGGCCACCTGTTTCGTAGGCGCTCCTATAACTATCCTGTCGGGAGACAGGGCATCGGAAATAGCAGAGCCTTCTCTTAAAAACTCTGGATTCGACACCACATCGAATTCCGTATTACGGGTCTTATTCTTTTCAATCACCTGCCTGACAAAGTCTCCTGTCCCAACAGGAACAGTGCTTTTATTTACAACAATCTTATATCCGTTTATTGCATGGGCTATCCCCTTTGCCGCATCTTCTATATATGATAAATCCGTCTCTCCATTATCCTTAGGAGGCGTCCCGACACATATAAAAATTATCTCTGCCTTTTCAACGGCGCCCTGCAAATCCGTAGAGAAAAAAAGCCTGTTATCAACTACATTCCTCTTCACCATCTCTTCAAGACCGGGCTCGTAAATCGGCATTATGCCTTTATTAAGAGATTCAATCTTTCCCTTTATTTTATCAACGCATGTAACATCGTTTCCCAAATCGGAAAAGACCGTCCCGGTAACCAAGCCTACATATCCGGTGCCTATAACGCAGATGTTCATAATAAACCTCTAAGAATATTTATAAATTTTACTGGCAAAAGCTTTTTCTGAACGACTTTTTAATTTTTCTTTTGTTCCTTTAAAATAATTAAAAATGAGCAAAAGAAAATTAACGGAAGTGAGGAAAAAGGCTTTTGCCAGTATCCCTACAATTTTACTATCTTCTCACTTCCCTCTTTAATATCTGTCTCTTATACACATCTCCGAGCCCACGAGACTAGGCATGATC
>CAYMMR010000031.1:0-14697 GCA_964391545.1 uncultured Nitrospinota bacterium
GTTCCCTCATTATCTCCAGACGGCTTATCCTGGCAGACTTCAATTTATTGAAAGACTTTATGAGGTTTTCCAGCTCTATTGACTGCATATCCATTTTTTCGACGACGGATGCCTTCGATTTTGCCTCTGCCAGTTCCTTTTCCAATTTCGACAGGGCAAACCTGTCTTTCATAATCCAGCTAAAAACAGAGGCAGGCGCAAGGATTAGAACCATAAGAAGCATTATAAGCGTTACGAATATGCTGTGGTCTTTTCTCCTCGATCTCCTGTGTTTCGGGAGGAGATTTATATTTAGCTGCTTCTTTGTTATGCCGCGGAGCGCAAGTCCGGTGGCGGCGGAAAAATCATGATTAAAGACAGAAGGACTCTTCTCTACCATCTTCTCTGTTTTGCATCCGGAGGTTTTTATATTTAATTTCTCTTCGATATGTTTATTGAATTCGCTCGATTCGGCAGCCTTTCCAAAGAGATGAATCATGTCTATCTTTATATCGCCCTCAAGTCTCTTGAGGCTTGCGAGAGCCGTATTAATCTCCGATGCCGCAAAATCGCCCAATCTCTCCACATTTGCCCTGTCGGATAAAATATGTCCTTCGACAAGCTGTATTCGATTGTCCAATCTCACCCCTCTCGAAAAGCCTATAATGCCGCCTCTGACTATATCTATGTCCATCTCCCTTCCATTTATATTTAATAAAATAAAATTGCCCTTGCCGTAACCCGGGATTTCGGAGAAAAGATTGCATAATGCCAACGACGATATATCCGCGGCAGTAGGCTCGATGCGGATTTTTTTCAATATGCCGAGGTAATAATCGAGAAAATCTTTTTTTACCGCTGCTATAAGGACCTTGAATATATTTTTATCCAGCCTTCCAATCGTCTGAAAATCGTAATATATATCCTCTGTCTTTAGAGGGATGTGCCTCTCGATCTCAAAATCCAGTATCTTTTTTATAAGCCGCTCATCGGGAGCCGGGATGTTGATGTATTTTAAAATCACCTGACTGCGCGGAATTCCTATTATCAATTCGTCCCAATCCGTGTCTCTTGCATTTAAAAACTTATCCGCTTCTTTCAAAAAACTCTCCTCTGAATCCTTAGACGAAGCAACCCCCTGCTGCGGGACGGTGAAATTAGGGAAAGAGCGCTTACTCACAACCCGTATTCCGTTGAAGCCCTTATTAAGGTATACAATATCTATGAGGTCGGGATTTATATTGATGCCGATGGATTTGGCAAAATACAGCCTATCGATAACCCTTCCCTTTTCTTCGATGAACCTTATGCCTTCCTTAATATGATGGAAGACTCCGATTTTACCCCAGTATTCTTTTATCCCGTCTTGTAATTTTGAAAGACTATTAACCGTCGCCATAAATTATGGTTTATATTATCATAATTTAAAGTAATATTGAGAAGAATATTTCCTCAACCTTAACCTTATCCTCAGCCTATTTTTTTATAAGGGATATAGTTATCGTTCCAATATCTGATGCTTACCTTTACATCCTTACCGGAGCCGGATTTAGAGCATATTGCCTTAATCGTCCTTTTATTAAAGTCCCTTTTACTTTCGCCTTCCTCATTTCCGTCCCCTATCATTCCTGTGGATTCGACCGCAAATGTAGATGATTGCTGGTTTTCATCGTAGACTCCGTTATTTTCCTGCCGTTTGGCAATAATATTTTTTGCCTCTTCGTCTCCCCTGATTATCCTTAATAATGCTTCGGGAGCGGTATTCGGATTTATTGCCCCCGACCCCATAACGGTAAGGTATTGATATATTCCGGTATATTTTCCTTCCTGCGATCCGTCTTTTAACTCCGGCGCAGAATCGAGCCCGGGGCGAACTTCGACCTCAGAACTCTCTTTATTCCCATAAAGTATTTCCGGAGTCATGCCCTTTACCATAAGGAGTTCTTCCACAGTATCGAAACTGCCGTTTTTGCAGTGATACGGAACAGGAAGTCCAGTGTAATAGTCTTCCTCCGCGCCGTTTAGCCTGTGGAGGCTGTCTTCATCACGCCAGTCCTCTATTGAGTCGGCAATGGCATCTCTTAACTCCCCTATCTCGACGCCGGAAAGCTCGAGCAGCTTTACGATTATATCTCTGGATGCGTTGTTTATATTTATCTTGCTGTCTTCGTCGCTTATATAATAACTTATACTCCCGCTTCCAAGCTTAACCCCTTTTCTGATATGCCGCTTTTCCAAAAACTCCAGAATGTTTACGCCCTTTTTGACGAATATGACATCTCCATCCCCATCGCTTATCGTATAATCCGAGTCTTCGAGCATTTCTGCAAAGGCGAGATGAAGTCCGGATTCGGCCAGGGAGAGAGACTCTGCCTCCTCTTTAAAATTTCTCGTGATATTTATCTCTACCCTCATCGAGTGGGCGAATTCGGATACTATAACCGTAAGGAATACCATCACCCAAAGAACCATCAAAAGGGCAACGCCACTATTATCAGTGATGAGTGATGAGTGATGAGTGATGAGTGGCTTTTGCCCCTTGCCCTTTGCCCCTTGCCCCTTTTTCATATTGCCTTTATCTCCTTTCCGATATTTATAGGCACAACGAGGGGCTGAAAGGAGATTATCTTTTCCATGTTTATGGTATCGTCCGGATTTATTTCATACATAGAGAGTCTTATCTCTATAGCCCTCAATACAGGCTTGCCTCTGTTCTTTTTTTCTCCACCCTCATCCTCTTCCATAGCCTTTGCCTCTTCCTCTTCCCTTAGCTCATCCTCTCCGGAAAAAGATTCGACCCACTCGCCTGCATCCTTCTCTTTTCCATCCTCTGTTTTCTCTCTTCTTACCAGATAATACCTAAACTTAAGCCCGGCAATCCGGTCGGATACCGTAACGACAGAGGCATTTTTATAATAACCGGCATCCTTTGGATTTGCTTCGCTCGAAACAGGTTTATCCGATTCATCATCGGAGGGGGATGAATCCGGGGGTTCGTCGAATACATGACGGGGGAAAATAATATTTTCTTTATATAATAATTTATCCCTTTTTTCATCGGGGTCTTTTTCTATATAATAAGATACCTCTCTCAATCCCCTCCCCCGAAAAATGGAATTAGAGCTTTCTGCAATGGTTGTAAATCTAAGCCCGTGAGGCTCGCATTTCAGAGCCAGAATCCTTTTCTTAACGGATTCGGGTTTATCCTCAGCTGGAAAATCCTTTTCGTATCTGTAGGGATACATCGCCTTAATCTCCTGCGACATCTTTTCCAGTATCACCCTGCCAATTTGATAAACCTCCACCCTGCCTTCACCGACCTCCCACGCCCTTATGCTGAGCCTCATGCCGCTCAAGATAATTGCGAGAATCATGCTTACGATGGTTGTCGCTATAATAAGCTCGATGAGGGTAAATCCCCCCTCAGAATTGCGGATTGCGGATTGCGGATTGCGGATTTTAGGATTTATTAATTTTTCACTCTTCATTCTGCATTCTGCAATCTTCATTATTTTACTGCCTCCTCCGGAGGTTTTTCCATAAAAGTTCGCAGCGTTGTCAACCTGACATCTCTTTCTGTCAGCCCCCTTTTCCAGAAGACCCTGACATCTATTTGATAGATTTTTATAGGCGATTCGGTATTGTTTTGCATCTTATCTTCTTCTTTTTCTAACTCCGACCCTGAATCAAGTTCAGGGCGAATTCCCGATTCCGAACTTTCTTTATAAGGGGCTATCTCAACCTCCCATTTATAATCCTTTGACATGCTCTGGATATTATCATTTTCTTCGGCGAAATCCCCCTCCTCCTTTCCAACCTCCAGTTTTTCTTTTAAGGACAGCTCCCCAATCTTTTTATTTGCCAGAATTACTGCATTGGAATAATCATTCGATATTTCAACCGACCTCAATCCGCCCGAGAAAAGCTCAAACACTACCGTCAAGCCCAGCCCAAGTATAACGATAGCAACCATCACCTCGAGAAGGGTGAAACCTTCTTCAAAAATCTTAAACCTCTTCAAATTTACCTCTCTCATCTCAAATTATAAACCGCATTATCCTTGCCAAAGTTTATAATAAGCGGTATCTGTGTATATCCAATCTTTTTTGATATTTCTACTGTCGTCATCTTTGAATATTCGCCCAATTCCACGAGACTAACCTTTCCATCCGAGTTCTTATCGGCGCCACTGTTGTTATTAAGCCCATCGAGCAATGAATGGCTGAATAGACCATTCCCCTTATATCCATCCATCGCCTCCTGCAGCGAGCTTGCCGACGCATAAATATGCAGCCCCATCTTCTTTGCCAGCACAGACATACGGGCATCATATAATCCGCTTACTATGTAATCCACCCCGCCTGCATGACAGGTATCGAAGATAAACAGCTGTGAGAGGGACTTAATCTCTTTCGACATCTCCACTATCTCATTGGCGCTGATCAGGATATTATCGCTCAGCGCACCATCATAGTCATGGGTCAGCATGAAATACTGGTTTTGTAAAAGGACACCATGCCCTGCTGCAAAGAAAATAAAATTATCGTTTGGCTTAATCCTCTTTGAAAGCTTGCTAACCTTGTTTAAGATGTCTGTCTTTGTGGCATCTCTGTCCGTTAGCATCTCGTGATGAATATTCTCCGGTTTATAAAGTGTAGCCCCCTCTAACATGAATCTTTCTTGAATGTCCTTTGCGTCCTTGACGGCATATTTGAGGTTTACGCTGCTGTCCTTATACCTGTCTATCCCTACGGAAAGGATGTAGAGATGCGGTTCTTCCGATTGTATCTTTGCATTGAATCCGGCCGTCTTCATATAACTTTGCACAGTGTTGTCCCTATTGAATGCTGTTACACTGACTTCGTTCTCTCCCGAAATAGTCTCTATTTCCTCGCAGTCATTAAAGACATCTCCTTTTGATTTGGTTACGGCTGCCCCTGTTTCCCTCCCCTTTTCTTTCACCTTTACGCCTCTCATGTCTTCATAAATTACCTTGCTGCTCAGGGCAGCAAGACTTATCTTTTCGGCCCCTGTCTTTGCCGCCTCTCTGTAATAGCCGTCCGATTTTATAAGCTTTCCGTTATGGAATAGCCTTACCTCTCCAATTCCGCCGCCTGTGCTTTTTGCCCGATAGCAAACCTTTGCTCTCGATTTGTCCGTATCGGAAGGAATAGCCGTAAATTCCACAGATGGAGGAGGACTTTTTACCGCATCCTTCATTGTTATCGTAACAAGCCCGCTTATATCTTCTCCATGCAGCTTGGCAGAAACTATGTCAGGGCGGTAGAAAACATCATAGAACCTGTCAACGCTGTAATGTATATTGTCTACTTTCACGCTCAAATCCTTTGCCCCGTTTTCAGACGCATTGTAGTATCCTTCGCTCGTTATTGCAATCCATTCGCCATCGTCGAAGCCTGCCATCATTGCAACCTCCTCGCCGGTAGAGATGTCCCATATTCTTATCGAGGCATCGAAACCTCCTGACAGGGCATATTTGCCATCTCGAGAAAAGGCTACGGTGCTGACAGCCCATGTATTCCCTGTAAATGTCCTCACCTCTTTTCCTGTCGATACTTCCCAAAGCCTTACATTATAATCCGACCCCCCGGACAGAACATATCTGCCATCGGGGGAAAAGGCTCCGGAGGTAATAACATCGGCATAACTTACACTTCCAAATGCCCTTATCTCCTTTCCTGTCGCTACATCCCAGAGCCCGAGAGTAGACCTCAGCGGCGACAAGGCATATTTTCCGTCAGGAGAAAAGGAGACAGAGCTATGGATAGTCTTAACCTCCAAAAACGAAGGTTCTCCGACGAACCGCCTTATTTCCTTCCCTGTTTCTACATCCCAGAGCGTAAGGGTATCTTCCATTATTGACATGATATATCTCCCATCGGGGGAAAAGGCAGCGGAGAGAATCACATTGGGTATGCCCAAAAATCTTTCACCCTGCATAAATGTCTTTATCCCTTTTCCTGTTGACACATCCCAGAGCTTGAGATTATCTCCCCTTACCGATAGGACATATCTCCCGCTGGGGGAAAAGGCAACGGATTTAACGGGCAGTAAAGCGCCTCCCTCCGTATGTATAAATGTTCTTATCTCATTTCCTGTTGATATATCCCAGAGCTTGAGGGTTTGATCATTACTCCCTGACAACGCATATCTTCCATCGGGTGAAAAGGCTGCGGAGCTCACATAACCTGTATGCCCTTTGAATGCCCTTATCTGCTTCCCCTGTGAAATATCCCAGAGTTTTACGGTATTATCCCAGCTCCCTGACAATACATATTTGCCGTCAGGGGAAAAGGCTATAGAGGTAACAATATATGCCTGCCGCTTTAACTCCATAGACACCCCCGCTATTTTTTGATGAATCTGCGGAGTCGCCATACATGAGGCAAGAAAAACTGTTATTAAAAAGCCGGACAAAACATTTAGTCGTTTTGACATTACAATAAAATCTCGTCTTCGGTAACCGCAGACTTTACCTGCATTCCAAATAATCTACATTACCTTTACCCTTCCGGTAAACATATCTGCATCTATGCTTAAAACCCTGTCTTCGTCTTTTAGCTTGACCAATATCACTCCACCGCTGGAGCTTCCCTGCGGGGAGAATTCGATGCGGACAACCCCGTCTCTTATAATATCATCGCTGTCCCTGCTGCTCTTAAAGCCCTCGATTTCTATTTCATGGTCAATGCTTTTTTCAAGATTAGTTTTCTTTGAGGCTGACGGCTGACGGCTGACAGCCGATAGCTGTTCACCGGTAGAAATCCAGTATTTTCTCTCATCTATATTTAGAAAAAAAAACCGGGGGGTCTTGGTGGATATTGCCTGGCTCCTTGCAAATCTCATCGTAGCGGAAATCTCTTTTACAGTGGTTTTTATTTTAATATTGGACAGGGAGCGGGTCATAAGAGGGGGGACAAGGGCTGCTATAATACCTATAAGCGTCATTACAACTATGAGTTCAAGAAGCGAAAAACCCCTATTATTTTTTACAATACTGCAAAAACCTTTTTCTGAACGACTTTTTATTTTTCCTTTTAATCCATAGTGTAGTGATTTAAAAAATAGGGTAAAAGGAAAAATAACGGAAGCGAAGAAAAAGATTTTTTCAGTATACCCATTCATTCAAGTCCCTTCCAGCTTACAATGTCCATATCGTTCCCGTCTCCGCCGGGGGCGCCGTCTGCGCCATGAGAGACTATATCGTATTCTCTCCCGTCCTCTCCGGGCGATTTGTATTCATATTCGTTTCCCCACGGGTCTTTTGGAATATCTTTCTTGAGATACGATTTTAATTCCTTCAGCCCTTCGTCGGTAGTAGGATAGCGGTGCTTCTCGAGACGATAGAGGTCAAGAGCCTCTCCAAGCATAGCTATTTGCGCCAAAGCATCCTTCTGCCTTGCCTTATCCACCTGTCCGAAAAACTTAGGGCCAACAAGCGCCGCAAGGAGTCCGAGTATTACCATAACCACCAAAAGCTCGATAAGAGTAAAACCCCTTTGAGACCTTAATAATGTCATTGTGAGGCGATCCTGAATCAAGTTCAGGAGAAGCAATCTCAATCTTTTAAACATAAATACCTCCGATTTAAAGGTTCAAACTTGTCAAGTAAACCCCGTTAGAAATTCTATCATCGGATAGGATAATGAACGGTTTTGATGCTGTATTTCTACCGGGGTAAAGACAATAAAAACTCATTATTTTTAGGCTGCTTCTTCCAATATCAGATTTTCAGTAGAAAGGTTGAATATATCTTCTGGTTTATATCTCTCCGTTACCCCTATAATCTCAAGACCGATAACTTTTCCCTCTTCATCCAAATCAAGATTTATTCCCTCTTCTATCTCTCTTGTATGCGAAACTTTTTTTGCCTGAATTCTGATGTAAAGCGCATCAACCTCTTTATCGTATTCAATTTTCATCGTCCCTCCTACTTATTCTTGTCAATAACAGTAATTACGATTATTCTATCACCTTCATATTTAAAAGTAACTTTAAGCCATTTATCGCCGATATGCTTAAAAGCATTTTTTCTGCCTTTTATAGAATCTTCAATATCTTCGGGATAAAGAATTGTATTCTTAATTTCTTCTTCGGCAACCTCTCTCCACTTCATTTGTCTTCTGGCATGTCTGCTAAAGTATATCTTCATTATTATGTCTTACATAACACTTACGTATACTTCCTGCTCTCTTTTTACATCGCTATATCGTTTACGCTGAATATTGCCATTAACATTGAAATAACAATAAACCCTACTATCAACCCCATTAATAATATCATCATAGGCTCTAAGAGTGCAATAAGGCTCTTTACCGAGCTTTGCACCTCGGTATCGAAAGTGTCGGCAACCTTTATCAGCATATCCTCCAGCTTGCCCGTCTCCTCACCTACCTTAATCATGTGGACAGCCATTGCCGGGAAAACCCTGCTTTCTTTAAGAGGGTCGGATATTCCCCCGCCCTCTCTAATCCTCTTATGTATCCCCTCCATTGCCTTTGACACAACCGAATTTGTAATAGTATCCTTTGTTATAAAAAGCGATTGAAGTATTGGCACACCGCTCCTTACGAGGGTTCCGAGTGTCCTGGCAAACCTCGATACCTCTATCTTCCTCTGCAGGTCTCCTATCAGGGGCAGCTTCAGCTTTAAAGAATCCCAATTAAACTTGCCCGATTCCGTGTCTAAATAACCTTTTATTAAAAACCCCGTAAAAATCAAAGCGATTATTAAAAGCCACCAGTAATTGGTGAGAAAGAAGCTTATGTTAAGCAGTATTTGTGTTGATGCAGGCATAGCCTGTCCTATATCGGAAAATATCTTTGCAAACTTGGGGATAACAAAGGTAAGGAGAATCGTTACCGCTCCTCCTCCTATAATGGTAAGCAGAGTAGGATATACAAGGGCGGAGCGTATGTTGTCCCTTAAATTCTCGGAGCTTTCAAGAAAATGCGCAAGCCGTTGTAAGATAGCCTCCAATACGCCGCCCTCTTCGCCTGCCTTGACCATGCTTACATACAACTTAGAAAAGGACCTCGGATGTTTTGAAAGTGCATCGGCAAATGTGCTGCCGCCGTGGACATTTTTCTGTATATTGTCCAGTATTGTCTTGAGCCTCTTTTTCTCCGCAAGCTCTACGAGTATCGAGAGGCTCTTATCGAGGGGAAGACCGGAATTGGTTAGAGTCGCAAGCTGCTGGGTAAAGAGCATTAAATCTTTACGGCTTACACCGGTAAAAAGCTTTGGAATTTGGAATTTGAAATTTGAAATTCCACGAGATGCCCCTTCTTTCTCTATCTTTATGGGAAGCAATTGAAGTCCATGCAGCCTGTTTACAACCAGACCTTCATCTTTTGCCTCTATGGTTCCTTCGACCAGCTTCCCTGTCCTGTCCGTAGCTTGATAAACAAATACCGGCATATTTAGTTTCTGGTGAAAAATGACTTTTTTGAACGACTTTTTAATTTTTCTTTTGTTCCATAATAAATAATTTTAAATAAATAAAGCAAAAGAAAAATTAACGGAAGTGAAAAAAATGTCATTTTTCACTGCACACTATTTATCTTTCGGTCATTACCATCGCCTTATCTTCAAAAAACTCGGAGGCTGAAACCTCTTTATCCCCTGTCTTTTCCTTTATTTTAACGCCCCTTGTCCTGTCGCCTACATCCCCTGCCTTAGTCTTTACCTGATAAATTTCCCCCTCGGCCTCGAGTTTTATATCCCCAAGAGGAGATGTGCTTGCATATACGATTATGTCTTCCTCGCCAAATGGCGGACTTACCTCCAATTTAAACTTGTCTTCACCCGATGGTATCTCATATATTACACCGCCGTTGAAATAATTGCCGCTCCTGTGGAGGTTCGGCAGCAGTTGAGCCATGTTTCCGCCTGCATCTTTATAAACAACCCTTGCATAAAAGGGTTTATTCCCTTTGATATATACCTTTATATTCTCACCGCCCTTATATTCCTTTTTATCCGACCATACCTTTACGCTCAATGGCGCGGATGGGTCATCGCTCATCTGCTTGGTCTTCGATATGTTTTCTATTGCCTTCTCGTCCGGGATTACCTCCGCCTTGATTTTTACCTTAAAGCAGTCGCCCAATGATTCATCCCTATACCATTTTTTCTCTATCTCCTGAATTATCTTGATTGCTGCATTCGAGTATGCCTCGATTAAATCTTTCCGAAGCTCATACTTATTAACTACAGTTTCGGTTTTAAGATATGTCAATGTCCATTCCACTGCCTTCCTCTTTGCGTCTTCAAAGGCAAGATTCTCCGTCTGTTTCTTAGACCTGTCCTCTCCCATGCAGGCAGTCCCGTCTGCCTCCGTAATGGTAGATTGTGCGGCATAGAGGCTTGTGGTGAGCAAAACGAATCCATTAGAAGCTATAAACATACTAAAAAATAATACTGCAAATGTCTTTCTCATATATCCTCCTTTCTGATTTGAATGTTGTATTTAGATACAACCTCCTCAAATATCGAAAGCGCCGTGTCCGCCTCGTTTTTTGCAATAATTAATGGAGGCATGAATCTTATGGAATTTGGACCGCAGCCGAGCAGGAGCAAGCCTTTTTGAAAACATTTATTTATTATCCCCCTCCTCTCTTTTTCAGCCCTTTCTTTTGTCTTTCTATCTTTTACCAATTCTACACCAATCATTAATCCCTTTCCCCTTACATCTCCGATAATCTCGTATTTCTTTTTCATCTCCATCAGTCTTTTAAGCATGAAATTACCGACCATTCTTGCATTTTCTATCAATCCTTCTTCCAATAACTTTATGGTTTCGAGGGCTGTCTCGCAGGATACGGGATTGCCTCCGAATGTGCTGGCATGGGAGCCGGGCCCCCAGTCCATAATCTCCGAAGGCGCTATTGTTATGCCGAGGGGCATGCCGGATGCTATCCCCTTTGCCATTGCCGTAATATCCGGGATTACATCGTAGTGTTCGATTGCGAGGAGTTTTCCCGTCCTTCCCATTCCCGATTGAACCTCATCTGCTACAAAGAGTATACCGTATTTTTTTGCAAGCCTGTATAGATTCCGGTGAAACTCCTTTGGCGGAATCACATAGCCGCCCTCGCCCTGTATAGGCTCGACTATTATTGCCGCAACCTCTTCGGGAGGTATGGTCGTTCTGAAAAGCACATCCTCTATCCACTCCACACACTGGATGTTACAGTCAGGGTATGCAAGGTGATGCGGGCAGCGGTAGCAGTAGGCATAAGGGACATGGCTTACACCCGGAACCAACGGCCTGAACCCCTTTCTCTGAACTGTCTTGCTTGCAGTAAGGGAAAGAGCGCCCATCGTTCTGCCGTGGAATGCGCCATAAAAGGCTATAACGAGCGTCCTCTTTGTGTGGAAGCGGGCAAGTTTGAACGATGCCTCTATTGCCTCTGCGCCTGAATTGCCAAAGAATACCCTTTTATTTTTTTTGCCGGGGATTATCCTCGATAATTTCTCGGCAAGCTTAATCTGAGAGGCATAATAAAAATCCGTCCCTGACATGTGGATGAGCTTATTCGCCTGTCTCGTAATTGCAGCAACTATTCTCGGATGGCAGTGTCCTGTGGAGCATGTGGCTATCCCTGCGGTAAAATCGAGGTATCTGTTCCCGTCAACATCCTCGACAGTCATTCCATAAGCCTTCTCGACTACCAGCGGGTATGAGCGGGTATAAGACCGTGATACATATCGATTATCCTTTTTGACCCACTGCCGGGCCTTTTTACCGGGAGGCTCGATTTTTATGTAGGGAGTTTTTCCTTTGCTCATTAGTAAGTTACGAATAAAATCTTGCGCAAAATGGCAAGAAAATTTAATAAGCGAGGAAACTTACCTCGAACGACTTTTTCCGGTGGATTATAAAACTTTTCCTTACACCGCAATTTTTTTTGTTCCACAATATTCTAAAAAGTAAAACAAAAGAAAATTTAACGGAAGTGAGAGGGAAGTTTCCTCGCTATTATAAGCTTTTCCGGTTTATTGGGTTAGGGTTTTAGCACACCATTCCGACTATTTCTGCGGGGTCGAGGACAAGGACTGCCCTGCCGTCTCCCATTATGGTAGCTCCGGCAAGCCCTTTTATGCTGGACAGATAGCGGTCGAGGGGCTTTATGAGTATGTCCTGCTGGTTGAATAGCTCATCCACCATTAACCCGATCTGTTTGCCTACTGCGGATATTACGACTACGGGCACCTCGTTTCCGTTAGATTTGTTTTCCACGTTCATAATATCCGACAATCTTACTATCCCGAGTATATCGCCCCTGAGCGTAATCGCCTCTCTCCCCTTCACCCTCTCTATGACGTTCGATGCCACCATAACCGTTTCTTTAACGGCATCCAGCGGTATTGCGTATCTCTCCCTTCCAACGCCGACCATCAATGCCTCGAATACTGCCAGCGTGAGGGGGAGTCTCAGCTTAATGTTTGTCCCTGTCCCTACTTCGGATTGTATATCGATGCTCCCCTTTATTTTTTGTATGTTGGTTTTGACTACATCCATACCGACGCCCCTGCCCGATACATCCGTAACCACTTCGGCAGTGCTGAAACCGGGAGCGAATATGAAGCCGATAATGTCCTTTTTAGAAAACTTCTCTGCAGCCTCCGTTGTAATTATCCCTTTTTCTATTGCCTTCTTTTTTACCCTTTCGGTATTTATGCCTCCGCCGTCGTCCAGTATCTCTATAACCACCGAATTTCCCTCATGCCCTGCCTTGAGGACAATCGAGCCTGTCTCGTCTTTTCCCGCCTTTACCCTTACATCCGGCATCTCTATGCCGTGGTCAACTGAATTTCTTATAAGGTGAACGAGGGGGTCGCTTATGGCTTCCGCTACGGTTTTGTCTATTTCCGTCTCTTCTCCGAAGATTTTTAATTCCGCCTTTTTTCCCTTTTTAGTGCAGAGGTCTCTAACCATACGGGGGAACCTCTGAAATACCGTCTTTATCGGAACCATCCTCATCTTCATCATATTGTAGTTAAGGTCGTCCGATATCCTGTTTACCATAAAAGATGTGTCCTTCATCTCCCTTGCCAGATTAAAGAGTTTATACTCTATCTCGAGCCTCCTTGTAATATGGGCGAAGGCATTTCTGGCGACTATAAGCTCCCCGACAAGATTCATAAATGTATCGAGCTTCTCTTCGTCTATTCGTATGGTTTTTACCTCTTTTATCTTTTGAACTTCGGCCTCGGTCTTTTTTACTACCTGATCTTCCTGTTTTTTAAGGGCAGTTTTAATATCTTCGGGTGAAACCTTTCCAGTCTCCACGAGCAGTTCGCCGACAGGCTTCTGTTTTTTTAATATATCCTCCAGATCCCTTTCGCTTATCTTTCCATCGTCTACTAATATCTCCCCCAACCGCTTAGGCTCGCCCTCTTTGCCCCTTAAGCCTTCAATCTTATTTTTCAGATCCTTTCTCTTTTCATCCAATACCTCTATAAGTTCCTTTTGAAACCCTAATTTTTTTATGGCGCCGGCAGTATCCTCTATAAATTTTGCCGTATCGGCTATATCGTCATGATTCATATATGATGCGGAATTTTTCAGGGTGCCGGCAGACCTCGACAACGTATCTATCACATCGGTAGAAGCGCCGCCTTTTTGTATCTCGAATACACAGTGTGATATGGAGTCGAGGTGCTGCCGCGCTGCATCCAAAAACACCTTTGTCATATCGTCTATTTTAGACTCTTCCACTACGTTTATTGGAGGCGGTGGTTCTGCCTCTTCCGGCTTGCCAAGCAGTTTTTCCAGTTTGGCAATTATTGATTTGGTATTTATGCTTTTAGCAGCGGCTGCAGTGAGGTTGGAGATTAAGCCTTTCAAGCCGTCTACACCATCGAAGAGCGCCTCGATAATATCAGATGTTATCTTCTTAATCCCCTTTCTAAGATTGTCTAACAGACTCTCCATCTTATGAGAAAGGTCTTTTATATCGGCCAGTCCTACATAATCCGAGTTGCCCTTTATGGTATGAATGGCGCGGAATACATCGTTTAATGCCTCGCTGTCGGACGGGTCTTTCTCCAGATTCAGCAGCCCGTGCTCTATGGCAACAAAATGCTCCTCTGCCTCTACGGCAAACTGCTTTAAAAGTTCGGGAGAGATTTTTATTACAGGCGCGGCAGCGCCTTTGCCGAGGACGGACTCTATCTTTTTAATAACCGGCTCGATATCCAGAGCCGCTTCATCCGGTTTTTCAGCGCCAGCCTCTTCTCCCATAAACTTGCCTATTTTCTCATCCTCTTTTTTAATGAGGCTGGCTATCAGCCTTTTAAGATAATCAACGCTTTCAAACATAATATTGATTGCATTTTTATCTATCCTCAACCTTCCATCCCTCGCCTCTTTAAGAATATCCTCTGTCCTGTGGCTTAATGTGTTTATCTTCGTAAGGCCTAAAAACCCGGAGGTTCCCTTTATGGTATGGAGGGGGCGGAATATCTCGTTTATAATATCGGAGCTTTCGGGGGTCTTCTCGAGTTCGAGCAGGGCAGGCTCCATGTTTTCAAGAAGCTCCTTTGCGTCTGCAATGAACTCTAAGAGCAGCGAGGGGTCGTCAATAATGGGCTGGTCGGTCATAAAAACTCCAACCCCCCTCCCCCCCTTTAATAAAGGGGGGGCTGTCTCTTATACACATCTCCGAGCCCACGAGACTAGGCATGATC
>CAYMMR010000032.1:0-14649 GCA_964391545.1 uncultured Nitrospinota bacterium
CTTGACCCTTCCGAATAAACTCCTCCGCCTTATCGTCTATCTCATAAAGCTCGTTATTCTTTATGTCATATATGTAAGGCTTTTCCAGTTTTTTGAGGGAGCAGTGGGGAGAGAGCCTTAAAAATCTATTCATAAAAATTATAAAACCTTTTCACCACAAAGGCACAAAGATCACAAAGGAAATAAAAGAAAAAGATTGAGGAGAAATAGAGAAACAGTGAAAGGGAGAAAAAATAATTTTTATTTTTCCCTTTCTTTTCTTCATCTTCTCCCTTCCTCCTTTCCTTTCTTTGTGTCCTTTGTGTCTTTGTGGTTAATCAGGTTTTTTATTCTTCCATTATCCTGTGGAGCAAAATAAAACCGCCGCACGGGGGGGCGATGCCGTAATGCTTTTCGTCTCTGTAATCGCATCCATCGCTTAAAAAATCACACCTCTTACAGAGTATCTCCATAAGGATCGAGTCATATTTAAATACAGAAAGGCAATCTTTTTTACCGGGATTATTTGCAGGGAGAGGGAAAAATCTCTCGAAAAATTTGAATCCTTCGCAGCACAAATCTTCATTCTTAGATTCTTTGTAATATTTGCAGTATCCCTTGCAGATTAAATCTATAAGATGCTTTTTTGTATCCATAGGATTCAAGGGGGCAAGGGTTCAAGGGTAAGTGCCTTTCACTTGAATCCTTGACCCCTTGACCCCTTTTTCATCAGCAGGAGCTTTTGCATTTGCATAGCCCTTTAGCCACTTTTGCTACTTTTTTAATCTTCATACTCTTTCACCCCCTTTCAATCCCCTTACCTCTTGAACAACCTCTATGTTTATCATAGAAATGCTGCGTCCTCTTGCATAATCCTCTATGCTCTTTACCGCCTTCTTCCTTACAAAAAAGGGGATCTTCATTACTGCATCCTTTGCGTCCTGACTCCATGAGAGGCTTAATTCAGGCATAACACTTTCAGCCTCGGCATGGGCCGATTCCACATCTGTGAGGCTAAAACCTCGCGCTACATTTTTATCGGATGGCTCATAAGCGCAGAACGGCTCTTCGGATAAATAATTTCCTGTTGCGCTGTATGCCCTCGCCCTGCATCCCTCGCAGATATGCTTAAACTCGCATACACCGCATTTTCCCTGGAGGAGGTCGGGATTTCTTAGATTTTTAAACACTAAAGAATCGTTCCATATATCCTGAAACCTCTCTTTTCTTATATCCCCTGCCTTTGCAGGCAGATAGCCGCAGGGAAATACTTCCCCTCTGTTAGATATAAAACATACCCCTGTCCCTGCAAGACACCCCTTTGTCATCGCAGACAGCCCGTGAGCAGACGCCTTACCTTCCCACTTTCCACCGAGGGACGAGATGGAATTTTTTGGCGTAGTTACCTTGTCCACATGCCCTGCTTTCAACTGCGTTCCGTGAGGGACGAATGGAGTGGGTTTTAGCCCCGCCTTTTTTTCCGATAGAATCCTCTCCGCCCTTACCCTGAAATAATGAGGGGCACAGGTAGCCTTCAAATCTATAGAGTGGAGCTTCGACTGGTCGTAAAACCAGTGGAGTATCTTTTCATATTCATCGGCGCTTACCATCTGGTCCTCTGCGATATCTACGCCGCAACCGACAGGCACAAGTAAAAAGGTATGCAGGGCATCCACACCAAGCTCCAATGCCAAATCCAGAATTTTAGGAAGTTCTTTAAAATTATGTTTTGCAATTGTAGTATTTATCTGGGTTGATACGCTAAGCTCTATTAAATTTTTTATGCCTTCTATTGCCTTGTTAAACGAGCCGGGGATTGCGCGAAATTTATCGTGGGTCTCCGCCCTTGCCCCATCGAAGCTGATAGATATTCTGGCAAAACCTATATCCTTTATCCTCTTTGCCATTTCTTTATCAATCATTGTCCCGTTTGTGGCAAGGGAGAGCCTCAACCCCTTTTTAATGCCGTATTCGGCTATCTCAAAAATATCCTTTCTGAACAGAGGCTCGCCGCCTGAAAGGACAAGTATGGGGTTTGAAAACTCTGCAATCTGTTCGATAAGGTCAAAGCCTTCCTGCGTAGACAATTCCACCTTTGACAATGAGGACTCAGGAACAGCCCTGCAATGAAGACATCTCAGGTTGCACCCTTTCGTAGTCTCCCAGAATATTAATCGTGGTATATATTGACGCTCTCCCATATCTTTTATAATACTGCGAAACTTTTTTTGGGCGACTTTTTATTTTTCCTTTTGCTCCAACCCCCCTCAATCCCCCCTTTTTTAAAGGGGGGAGGAAGGGGGGTTAAAATAGGACAAAAGAAAAAATAACGGAAGCGAAAAAAAAGGTTTCGCAGTATAAACTTACATCCCCATCTTCTCCCTCGCCTCCTGCAGCACATCTTCCGTTATCTCTTTATAGCCCTTCTCTACAGCGTAACCGATTATCGCCTTTTTTGCCATATTTCTTACAAAAGGCGGTATCTTCTCGATACGGGACAGCGCCTCTTTTGTCCAGGGCAATTCCTGACTTCCGACTTCTGTCTCCTGTCTTCTGTCTTCTTTTAATATATGCTTCTGTGTAACGATAAGAAGATTACAGGACGACTGAATCAGCAGATTTTCCGTTACGGAGCCCAAGTCAAGCCCGTTATCCGTATGATAACCGACTTTACCTGCTGCTGCCAGAGAAGGATTTTCCTTCTCTATATACTCCAGCACCTTATCGAACGGCCTGCCCGAAAAAAGGATCGTTTTTATATCCAGCCCCTCTTCTTTTGCAATTTTTTTTGCATTGTCCAGATGCCCCTGATATATCTTCTCCAGTCCTTTATCGATTATCTCGTCATGCAGCTTCTCCTGCTCTTTAAATTTAAAGAGCTTTCCGGCTTCCTCGGATAGAACCCCTGCAATACTCCTGAAGGCGACAACATGAAATTGAGGGTCGAATACAGCCACTGCCTCGAGGGGAAGATTAAATGCCTTTGCCAATGCAGCGCATCTTTTAACGGCAGCAAAGGATTGGGGGCTTCCGTCAACCGCTACAATAATCTTTCTATCCCACTTTTCGGTTTTTTTTACAACCAGGATGTCGCTTTTAGACCTCCTTGCCACTCTCGATGTTACGCTTCCTATAAGGCTCCTTTTCAACGCACCAAGACCAAGCAAACCTATTATTACCAAATTGTATCGGCTTTCATTTATATCCTTCACAATCCGGGAATAATTTTTGCCTTCCATGGTCTTCCGCTGAAATGCCACTCCGGCGCTCTTGCACATATTCTCGAAATGGTCAAGATATGAATCCGATATTATCTGCAATCCCTTCGTTATCAGCGTGTCATGGATTTTTCTTTGACGGTCCAACTCCTCCTCTTCTTGATATTCGGGCGGAAGGCCGCTCTCCATCTGAGAAAATCTCTGGTCGTGAAGCCTGGCAGCATAAACATGATTTCCAATCAGAGTGGAATTGAATTTTCTTGCCAGAGAAATCCCGACATCTATGGCAAGATTGGAATGCTCCGAGTTGTCTACAGGGATTAATATGGTTTTAAATTGGCCGTTAAAATCCGACATCTACCTCCTCCTCAAAAATAGGAATAATTCCTAAAATATCTCAAAATATCAACTTTGTCAAGGGATTATTTTCACCTCACCTTAATCCTCTCCCCAAAGGGGAGAGGGAAGGGTGAGGGGGAAATTATTTTTCCCTATTCTTAAACACATCTCTTATCGTATTCCTTAATTCACTCAAGTCGGATGATTTTACCACATAGGCATCGGATGCCCATACCCTGAAATCCTGCTTATAATCGCTGTAGGCTGTGCACATCACTACAGGTATCTTGGCATCGGTCTCTCTTAATTTCCTTAAAAATTCTATGCCGTCCATCCCCGGCATCTTAACATCGAGCGTAATCAAATCCGGATAGGATTCTTTCATTTTAATCATAGCATCTTCGGCATCCGAGGCTGTAATAACCTCATATCCCTCGTCTTCAAGCTCCTCCTTATATAGTATTCTTATATTCTCCTCATCATCGACTACAAGTATCCTCTTTTTTTCCATAATACCCCCCAAAGATAAGCAATGAGCAATGAGTGCCGAGCAATGAGTCTCATTACTCGTTGCTCATTGCTCGTTGCTCATTGCTTTTTCTTTGCCTTCTCGGCAGATTAATAATGAATGTGGCGCCTTCGCCGACCCTGTTATTTATCTCTATCGTTCCTCCGTGGCTCTCGACTATCTTCCTGCTTAACGAAAGTCCGAGACCCGTCCCGTATTTTTTAGTCGTAAAAAAGGGATTAAATATATTCTCTAAAATATCGGACGGTATCCCGCCGCCGGTATCGCTTATGCTTATCGTTACACCTTCCTCGCCGCTCAGAGTCTCCGTCTTTATTGACATAACCCCACCCTTCCCTGTCATAGACTCCACTGCATTATATAAAATATTGGTAATAACCTGCTTTATTTGAGGAGGGTCAATGCTTAAAGGACGAATTGCATCCGACATATATTTTTTAATTTCTATGCCGCTCTCCCAGAATGTATGCTCATAGAACGACAATAGCTCTTCGATTATGCCGTTTATATCGTTTTCCGAAAAATTAGGCTTTATATCCCTCGAATAGTTGAGTATATCCTTGAGGAGTCTTTCCAGCCCCTCCACCTCGCTGATTATTATGCTTGCATAGCTTTTCTCCTCGGATGTCGGCTCGTATTTTTCGGAGAGCCTCCTTGCAAATCCGCCGATAGTTACCAGAGGATTTTTTATCTCGTGGGCAAGCTCTGCTGCAAGCTCTCCAAGCGCCGAAAGCCTCTCCGACTGCACAACCTGCTGCTGCGCGGAGACGATTTCCCTATTCGCCTCCTTTAATTTTGCAAAAAGTTTCGAGTTTTCGATCGCCCATCCTGCATGAACTGCAAACCTTACGAGTGTCTGAAGGTCTTCATCCATTATGGGCTTGCCGGTATAGATATTATCCACTACTATAACGCCAAGCACATTTTCCTTTGCAATAATCGGAACCGTGGCAAAGCTTTTAACCCCGCTCTTATTAATAATATCATGATTCACCCTCCTATCGTTCCATGCATCCTTTATATTGAAAGGCTTCTTTTCCATGACTGTCAGGGCTATAACCCCGCTCTCCACGGCTATAGGCAGTCTTATCCCTTTTATAAATTTATCATACATGGATTCTTTTTTTGCAGGCGCCTCCCCCTGAGATATAAGCCATGAAGACAGTTCGGTAATATGCGGCATCCTGCTCCATATCTGCTGCGCCTCTTCCCCAGAATCCGGACCAAGCCCCATCATGCCCTGAATAGTGTCTGTCTTCTCATTAACAAGCAAGAGTCCTGCCCTGTTAAATCCGAATGCTCCGCCTGCGGTAACACAGCTTAATATTATCCTCAGCAATCTATCGAGATTAACGGTAGTCTGCATCGCAATGCTCATCTCATAGAGCATGGACAGCTCCCTCAATCTCTGTGTCGCCTTTTCATAGAGTTGCGCATTTTTTATTATCCCGGATACCTGATCCGCTATTGTCGCCAGCAGCTTTATATCGTCCTCCGAATAATCGGTTTCTTTAATATTCTGGGTATATATAACGCCTATGCAGCAGTTCCTATCCATAATCGGAACCACAAGGACGGATTTAAACCTCTCCTCTTCCGTTACCGGGAAATGAATAAAGCGGGGGTCGCTTGCAGCATCCTTAAGCGACGCCGCCTTTTTGTTCTGGCATACCCACCCTGAAATCCCTTCGCCCATTCTAAGTATGACCTTGTTGATTGAAGCAGGATTTAAGCCCCTTGTAGCCTTTAACATAAGATTTTTACCTTCTTCGTCAACGAGGAGTATCGAGCAGGCATCTGCATTGGTATATTTTACGATTACCTCGACAATAGAATTGAGCCTGTCTTCCAATTCCAGCGATGAATTGGCAATCCTGCTTACCTCGCTTAAAATCTCGAGCCGGTTGACCCCGCCGATTTTTTGCGCGGCTTTTTCTACCCTTCTTAAATGAGATTTTGATTTGGCCGGTTTCATATAAAAATATAGGGTCATGGGGCAAGGGGCATGGGTCAAGAAAAACCTGACCCTTGCTACTTGACCCTTGACCCTTTCTTCTCTATTGCCTTCTTATACAGTTCCAAATACTCCCTCGCAGAATGCCCCCATGAATAGTCCTCTCCCATAGCCTTAACCATTAATTCCTTCCAATCGGGATGGACTCCGTAAACATCTACAGCCCTTTTAATCGCAGACAGCAGTTCCTTTGACGAATACTCTTTAAATTTAAACCCGTTTCCTGTCTTTTTTATAGGGTCGTAATTCTCGATGGTATCGTTCAGCCCTCCTGTTGCCCTCACAACCGGCACGGTTCCATATTTAAGGCTGTAAAGCTGGTTGAGCCCGCAGGGCTCGTATTTAGAAGGCATGAGAAACATATCCGCCCCCGCCTCGATTTTATGAGCCAGCGCATTATCGAAGCCGATCTTTATCCCTGCCTTTAACGGATATTTCTTTCCGATATCTTCAAAAATTTTTTGATATTTTTCCTTTCCTGTCCCGAGAAATATAAACTGGAGGTCGAGCCCCATCAGGTCGGCGATAACCTCCGTTACCAGATCAAACCCTTTCTGCTCATCCAAACGGGAGATAGCGGCTATAACGGGTATCTCTTTGGAGGGTGCGAGCCCGTATATATCGAGCAAGTCTTTTTTACATTCCCACTTGCCCGACAGATCGTTTACCGAATATTTTGCGGCTAAATATCCATCTGTTTCAGGATTCCATTCTTCGTAATCGATTCCGTTCAGGACGCCGCAAAGGTCGTCCTTTCTCTTTAGCAGGACACCGTCGAGCCCGCGTCCATACTCCTCTGTCTGTATTTCGAGGCTGTAGGTCTTGCTGACTGCCGTGATAATATCGGAATATAAGATGCCTCCTTTGAGAATATTTATCTTTCCATAAAACTCTATCCCCTCCGGTGTAAATATATCCCACCCGAGATTTGTAAGGTGCATATCGAAATGCCAGAACAGCCCCTGATACCCTATATTGTGGACGGTGAAAAGGACTGCAGTATCTTTAAAAAACGGGTCGTTTTTATACAGCGTCTTCAAATAAACAGGCAGCATGCCCGTCTGCCAGTCATTGCAGTGAATAATATCGGGTTTAAATCCTATCGCCTTGCAGGCTTCAAGAACCGCCCTCGAAAAATATATAAATCTCTCTGCATTATCCGGATAATCCCCCTGCGGCGTTCCGTATAAATACTCCCTGTCGTAATACTCTTTTTTATCTATAAAATATACAGGTATGCCTTTACTTGCCCCTTGCCCCCTGCCCCCTGCCTCTGAATTAATGTATCCTTTATATATCTTTGCCTCCTCGATTCTGTTCGATATGGGAACGTTGATATTTTTGCCTGTATACTCAAGCCCGAATTTTTTCTCATCCACTATCTTATACTTCGGCATTATGGCGGCAACATCCTCGCCGAGTCTTTCGAGCGCCTTTGGCAGGGCGCCGGTTACATCTGCCAGTCCCCCGGTCTTTGCAAAGGGGACTATCTCGGGAGAGGATATAAGTATTTTCATAAATTAAGGGGTCAAGGGGTCGAGTGAAAATCTAAACGAACCCTTGAACCCTCGAACCCGCGAACCCTTCTCCATCATATCTCCGCTTCTCTCAGATACTTTGCCGCAATCTCCGGCGGCGTGGGATTTATATAAAATCCCGTCCCCCATTCGAATCCTGCCACCTGCGTCAATTTCGGCATTATCTCTATATGCCAGTGATAATACTCATTATGCTGCTCTGCCATCGGCGAGGTATGTATCACCAGATTGTAGGGCGGATGATTAAGGGTCTTTCCGATTCTTAAAAGGGTCTCCTTTAATATCCCCGATAAAAATTCGAATTCATGCTTCTGCGAGTCTTCGAAGGAAGAATCATGCGCCTTCGGAAGTATCCATGTCTCGAAGGGAAACCTCGGCGCAAAGGGCGAAAGGACGATAAAATCCGGATTTTCGCTTATAACACGGGTGCCGTCGGACATCTCCTGCCGTATAATATCGCAGAATACGCATCTCTCCTTAAATTTGTAGTGATTGAGAGAGCCGTCCAGTTCTTCGCCGACCAGCTTCGGTATGATAGGCAGCGCAATAAGCTGGGAATGCGTATGCTCGAGGGATGCGCCTGCCTCCTGTCCGTGGTTTTTAAATATAAGTATGTATTTAAACCTCTTATCTTTTCTTAAATCCATGACCCTGTCCCTGAATGCCCAGAATATATCCTCTATCCCTCTTTCCGACATGCTCTCCAATGTGGCTTTATGGTCGGGGGTCTCTATTATTACTTCATGCGCGCCTATGCCGTTCATCTTATCGAATATGCCTTCTCCAACCTTATCGAGCCCCCCCTCTATCTGAAGCGCCGGAAATTTATTCGGCACAACCCTAAGCTTCCAGCCGCTCTTATTGGAAGAGGAGCCGTCGGAGCGGTAGGCAAGAACCTCGGGCGGCGTTTTGTCCTCGTTGCCGAAACAAAAAGGGCAGAATCTGTTGTTTTCTTTAGGCGGCGGCACTGTAAAATCGGTAGGCCTCTTGCCTCTATCCGTAGATATTATAACCCACCTTCCAACGATAGGGTCTTTTCTAAGCTCTGGCATATAAGTCTCCTTATTTAAAGATTACCTGACTACCATTCACGAATAATATGTGATATATTTTATCACAAAAATGAAGTCTTAATGCAATAATAGTTAAGTTGTTGAGTGGTTGAGTTGTTAAACTACTCAACTACTTAACAACTCAACTATTTAAACCCACTAATCGATGAAAAAGGCGAAGGAATTAAAAATCTTAACGGACAAATTAGACCGGTCTTTAAAAGAGATAGCGGGACTAAAGACAAAGCTGGAGGAGTCCGAAAGGAGGTACTATGACCTCTATGAAAATGCGCCGGATATGTATCATACAATAAATACTAAAGGCATAATAATTGACTGCAATAAAACAGAGGCAGAGGCATTGGGATATTCGAAGGAAGAGCTCATAGGACGGTCCGTGCTGAATATTCAGACGGAAGAATCTAAAAAAATAGGAAAGGCCGCCATGAAAAAACTCTTTTACGCCGGAAAGGTAAAGGGGCTCGAACTCCAGTTTATAAAGAAAAACGGCGAGGTAATGGATGTCAGCATAAACGCCACTGTTATATACGATAAAAACGGAAAACCTGCCGGCACAAGATCGGTAATCAGGGATATTACAAAGAAAAAGAGGATGGTGGAAATAATTAAAAACTCCAGACGCGAACTGCAGGCAACAATAGACGCCATAACGGATGGAATATGCCTGCTGGATAGGGCGTTTAGAATAGAACGGATAAATAAAAGCATGGCGGGGCTTTTCGGCAAATCACCCGTAGAGTTTATCGGCAAAAAATGCTATACTGTTTTCGAAAACAGGGAAAAGGTATGCGAGGGGTGCAAAATTATGGGAACATTTACCTCCGGAGAACCTGTGATTTATAACGATATTAAAAATATCGGCTACGGCACATCGCTCGAAGTTGAAATATCGGTATTCCCCGTTAAAGGCAATAAAAAAAAGGTGGAACAGGTGGTCTATTATATGAAAGATATAACGGAAAAGAGGAGGCTGGAGAGAGAGCTTGAGTATTCCAAAATCATGGCTTCGCTGGGTGAAATGGTAACAGGCGTCGCCCACGAGATAAGAACGCCGCTTCAGAACATACTTACGGGCATAGACCTTTTGGAATCCGAGGCAAAAAAGAAGGATTTGAATCTTGAGGTGGCGGAGAATTTGAGAGATTTTGCAATTGATATGAACTATATCGTTCAGGAGCTTTTAGATTTCTCAAAGCCGGTAAAACTCGAAATCGAGGAAAGGGATGTAACGGATATTATCGACGAAACGATAAAATATTTCAACCCGCGGATGAAGAAATGTAATATAATCGTATCCAGAAAATACAGCCGTCCGATAAAAAAGACATCTATAGATGTAAGGAGGATAAGGCATGTCTTCTTAAATATAATCGAGAATTCCATTAATGCCATGCCCGATGGCGGGGAAATTACCGTGTCGGCCGAACCGTATTATGATAATAAGGGGGAATTTATCATAATAGTATTTTCCGATACGGGCCGCGGCATAGCCTCAAAAAACATCGGCAAGGTGTTCAATCCTTTTTTTTCAACGAGGACGGAGGGGATAGGGATGGGGCTTGCAGTGGCAAAAAAATTCATCAAGCTGCACAACGGCGAGATTAACATAACCAGTAAAGAAGGGAAGGGATGCGAGGTAACGATATTACTGCCGGTAAAGAAGTAGTGTCAAAGTGTCAGAGTGTCAAAGTTTTAAACTAATGGATAGTCCCACAAATAGCTTTACCATAGTTTGTCATTCTCGCGAAAGCGGGAATCCAGTAAAATCAAAGACTGGATTCCGCATCGAGTGCGGAATGACAGTAAAGGAACTTTAGAGACACTCTACTAACTATGACACTTTGATACTTTGATACTCTGACACTGCTTTGAGGTTTTATGGACAAAGGCTCTATATTAATCGTGGATGATGAGGATTTTGCAAAGAGCGGGCTTGCAAAAATTCTTGCGGAAGAGGGGTTTTCCGTTCATACTGCCGATGACGGAAAATCCGCACTGTCGGAAACAAAAAACAGAAGATTCGATTTGATTATAACCGACATAAAAATGCCTGAACTGGACGGCATAGAGCTTACAAGAAGCCTGAAGAAAAAAAATCCCAACCAGCATATTATCGTTATGACCGCATACGGTAATATCGATTCTTATCTCGAGGTAATGAATTTAGGCTCCTTCGATTATATTCATAAGCCCTTCACTGCAAAGGAATTGCTGAGAATAGTAAACAAGGTATTTGAAGAGATAAAGGAGAAAGAATTTGACACAACATGAGTGAATTGATATAGTGTTAAGTAGTCGAGTGGTTAAACAACTCAACAACTTAACTAAAATGGAGGTTAAAATGTTTGGAATAGGAATGCCCGAGCTGATTGTTATTCTGGTTATTATTCTGATAATATTTGGCGCAGGCAAGCTTCCCGAGATAGGCGCAGGACTCGGAAGGGGCATAAAGAATTTCAAGAAGGCAACCAAAGAAGTTCAGGATGAGGTTGAGACAACTGCAAAAATCGAAGAAGAAACAGCCAAAGCAGAGCCTAAGGCCGACGCAAAAAAGGCATAGACTGATAATAGGTAAAGAGGCAAAGAGGTTAAGAGGCTAAAAGGTAAAGGCAATGCCCCTTGACCTCTTTGCCTTTTAACCTTTTTACCTATTCACCCCTCAAGTCCTTCACATACTTGCTCCCTTTAAGCGATTTGGCATACTTCTTTAAATCCGCGGCAATGGCGCTTGCCTCTCCGAGGTGGTTTATCTTTCTCTTTTCGTTCGTCACCACTGCGACAGAGATAGTCATAATCGGGAATCTCTCCTTTTCCCCTTTTCTATTCACTGAATCCATATATCCTCTCACCCTGTCCTCCTCGTCATAAAAGGTGGTTATCAAGAGGTCAAAGTATTTAATAATCTGCCTGCATGCGCTTTCTACAAGCTCAACCGGCACTATGAATACAAAATCATCGCCGCCTACATGCCCGACAAATGTATCCGGGCAATTTAACTCCCTGACGGCATTTGTTACGACACGGGCTGTCATTCTTAGTATCTCGTCGCCCCTGCTAAAACCGTATTTGTCATTATATGGCTTGAAATTATCGAGGTCTATGTAGGCAAGGGCAAACTTTTTATTCAAATCAACCCTCTTTTGCCCCTCTTTCATAATAGAGTTATTGCCCGGCAGGCGGGTAAGGGGATTGGCATCCAGTTCTCTTGCCGCTCTTGAAAAAGAAAGAGAAACCCTTAAGGTTAAGTCGTCGGAATTAAGAGGTTTTATAATATAATCGTCTGCCGGAATGGAGTCCCAGACGATTTTACCCCGTTCAAATCCGGATGGTATAAGCAGTATCACAGGAAGGTGTCCATATACGGTATCGGACTTTAATTGACGGCAGAGTTCATCCCCTTTTATAGAGGGCATTTCAATGGCAATTATTATCAAATCCGGAGGCTCGTTGTATATTGCATCGAGCGCATTTTTACTGTCTTCCGTATAATACGCAAGATAGCCCTTTTCCCCGAGAGTGTTCCGAATAAATTCTGCGGTTCGAGAATCGTCATCTATTATTAAAATTCTCTTTTTACTTTCGGACATTGCTTAAAGGAAGTAACCACTCAACTGCTTTTTTGTTCATTAGCTGCGGCAAACATGGAGTCGTCAATATTCTCGAGGCTTTCTTCCATATCTCCGATAATCTCTTCGAGTATTTCCGGGGTAATCTTCAGGCTCTCCCATGCCGCCTTATCTATTAAGGGGACGAGACTGTCGCCGCTGAATCCAAACCCCTTTGCCCTGATAAGAATATCGGACAAATGTGTCATGGCTGTCTGCCTCGGGGCAAACCTCGCCAGATGAGGCTGATGATGGTAGGCAATCGGGTCCGAAAGGTTTTTAGGCAGATTCCATTTTTCGCAGAGCCAGCTTCCGACAGTTGCGTGGGTAAAATCAAAAATCTTCATCTCCGCCTCATACATGGAGATATTTTTATCGCCGACCATTTTCTCTATATTTCCAGATTCCTCGGGCATCTCCAATTTAATGACAACCTTGCCGAAATCATGCAGAAGAGCCGCAACGGATACCTCTTCCGGTTCGGGCTGATTCAATTTTCTTGCAATGGCGCCTGCAGTCATTGCGCATCCAAGAGAATGCTTCCAGAGGTCAACCATGCCTTTGCTCATCATGATGTCGAAGACAGAAGTGCTTAATACCAGCCCCTTAACCACATTGAAACCCAGCAGCACGAGCCCGTGGGTTACATTGGATATCCTGCCGGGAAATCCATAAAAAGCGGAATTTATAAGCCTCAATACCTTTGCAGATAGTATCTGGTCGCTGGATATGATCTTTCCAACCTCTTCTGCGGATGTAGAAGAACTCTCCACCATAAGGCTTATTTTCTGAATAACGCCGGGGAGGGTGGGGAGATTCTTCAATTCCTCGATTCTTCTCCTGATTTTGCTTTTTTCTAAACTCATTTTATTTATAAAAACACCGGAACACGAATTACACTAATATACGAATGGCACGAATAAAAAAATCGAAATTGAGGCAATTTTTTAATTTTAATCTTTGATTTTTAATCTTTGATTTTCATTCGTGTAATTCGTCCATTCGCGCTATTCGTGTTCATGTTTTTATTCCCATCTTCTCTCTTATCCGTTTCTCGAATATCTCCTTTATCATCTTCATCACAGGGTCGGAGGAAATCTTTTCAAACCGCTTCTCCAAATCCCGAAGCTGCTCTTCGGGGGGCTTTTCTGCAACCCCTGTATCGACAGGATGCCCCTCTACCGTTATCTTCGGAATTCCCATGTTCGAAAGTCGGGATATAAGTGCATCGCTCAATTCAACACCCTCGCCGCAGAGAACCAGCCCCTTTTCATTCAATACGGATTTTGCCAGCTTCATCCCCGGTTTTGCCAGACTTAAAGGTATCTTTTGCATAAAAAAACAGGTTAAGGTTAAGGCTAAGGAAAAGAAAAACAATCACTCAACCTCAACCTTAACCTCAACCTTTCATTTCATGTATCTCAAAAACTCGGACTCCGGAGATAAAATAACCGTAGTCTTATCTTTCAGGGATTTTTTATACGCATCGAGTGAGCGGGTAAAGGTATAAAATTCAGGGTCGGACTGGACAGCATCGGCATATATCTTTATCGCAGATGCATCCCCCTCTCCCTTTGTCCTTTGCTCCTCCCTGTATGCCTCTGCAAGAAGTATTACCTTTTCCCTGTCGGTCTCCGCCCTTATCTTTGTCGCCTCTTCCTGTCCTTCCGAACGATACTGCATTGCAATCCTCTCCCTCTCTGCCTGCATCCTTCCGTATATCGCCTTGGCGTTCTCATGGGGGAGGTCTGCCCTCTTTATCCTTACATCCCTTACCTCTATCCCGTAGTCGCCAAATTTCTCATTTGTCCTTTTTGTTACAGTCTCCATAATGTCTCCCCTTGTCTCCGATAAGACCTCATGAAGGGTGTGCCGCCCCAATTCTATCCTGAGCTCCGAATAAATAATATCATCCAATCTTGCCTGCGCCCCTGTCTCATCTTTCACGGTTATCATGAGCTTTAGCGGGTCTATTATCCTCCATTTGGCATAATTATCCACAAGGAGATTCTTTTTATCCTTAGTCAGTATTTCGGCGGACGCAGCGTCATAATCCAGAAGTCTCTTATCAAAGAAGCGGGTCTCCTGAAGCATTGGTATTCTGAAATAAAGACCGGGCTCATAGATAGTATCTATCGGCTTGCCGAGCTGCGTCAGGACTACCTGTTCCGTCTGCCTTACAATAAAGAGAGGATTAAGGAACATAAAGAAAATCAGTAACGCACCAATGATTATTAATAAAATATTTTTCATTATTTTCCCTCCTTTCCCTGACCCCTGCCCTGAATTTGTCTAATAGTATCCAAAGGCAAAAGAGGCAGAACACCAGATTTCCCCTCAACGATATATTTATC
>CAYMMR010000033.1:0-5917 GCA_964391545.1 uncultured Nitrospinota bacterium
TCATGCCTAGTCTCGTGGGCTCGGAGATGTGTATAAGAGACAGATTTTACCCTTTATCGTCATATTCATTGTCTCAAAAGAGATTTCCATATCGTCTATATGAACTGTATTCGAATTTACCCTGCCTTTGAATTTTATAATGTTCGAAGACCCGATATTCTTTTCAAACCACTGCTCGTAAGCATAAGCAGCATTGGTTAAGTCAAGGGATTGCGAGATTGCAAAATCCCCGGATCTTCCCTTTATATTCAAGCTCAATTCGGAAACGCCTTCTGCCTTTGAAAACCCCTCAATTTTTTCCAGCCCCAAAATCTTCGCATCGGAAAGGTTCAGCATGGAATGAATATTGATGTCCAAAAAGGGCTTATCGGAATCGAATTTTTTAACATCTCCCTTAAGCATGAACAGGGAGTCTCCGGTATTCCACGATAATTTTTTAATAGAGACTTCATCGGGAGAGAAATGTAATCCACCCTCCAAGTGTTTAAAGGGGAGTTTTAATCTCGCATGCCGTAATGTTACTTCTTTAAGTTCTGCGTCTCCTTCTATATAAAAAGGGACCGGCTCGATTATTGGTCCTGATATTTTTATATCTGCCGCAATAACACCTCCCTCTAATATAAAGCTTTGAACCGCATCTTTTCTATACCTTGGAGGAAGGAAATCCAATAAAGCGCCGCGCGCCCTGCGGGCATCTGCATCCCCTTTTACCGAAAGATTCAAGATTGGAGAGGATAGAATATCGGTTACAAAGCCGCTCATGGTTATAATTCTGCAATCCTTATACATGCCTGTTACATTAGAAAACCTCAATTCTCCCTCGTTTAAGGTTAATAGCCCGTCCAATTTTCTTAAGCGATAGTTTCCATTGTCTATATCCATATCGAGATTATTAACGGCAATCGTTCCCGACAGGAGCTTAAAGTTGGATGGATTTCTCAATCGAGCGAACTGGTCTACCGTTCCGGAGAATTTTATGCCTTTAATTTCAAACTCGCCCCCCTTTATAATGTCATCAAAAAAATTATTTACATCGGCAGGCAGAATATTGCCGGCATATTTCTTCCCTTTATCAATATCAAAACTCGATGTAGAAAAGTCAAAGGCAATTTTTGCATTATCCTTCGTAAAACCGTTTACAGAGCCTTTGCCTGCAAGCCGCAGATTCTCAACCTGAAGATCGAAATCCTTAAAGTTAATAAAATCCCTGCCAAAGCTCATCTCGTATTTAATCGAGCCGTGATGCGGTTTCAAAGGATCGGAAAGCACCTCCACCCCTTTTTTAGGGGGTGTAGTTCTGAAATTAATATCTCCGCCGGACCCGAATCCTTCAGATAGATTTCCATGCAGAGAGGCGTTTACATCGAGCCAAAGCGTTGATAGCCGATAGCCGATAGCTGATAGCTCAGGAGGGAGATATTTTTTCAGATAGTCATTAAAAAGGGATGCCGGCAGGTAATTTACCTTTATATGACCCTCTGAAATAGAGAAGCCAGAAGCCAGAAGCCAGAAGCCAGAATTAAAACTTTCGGACTCCAACTCCTGACTCCTGACTCCTGACTCCTGACTCATTAATATTTTTCCATTAAAATCGAATTCTGCGGGCCTGCCCTCTGCAAAGGCAGGGGGACGATGTTCATCTGCTATATTTCCCTTTATCTTAAACTCTATATCCCTGCGAAATATAGGTTTTTCTATGGTTATATTTATATCTTCAGCCGCTAAAGATACGGCATGCCCTGCATCGAACCGGTCGCTAAATGCTATCCTTCCCCGTGTTACATTTATATCGCTTATTAAAGGCTGAAGACTGAAGGAAGATAAAAAATTCTCGATTTTCATCTTCCAGCTTTCGATAAAATCGAGGGGTTTTCCCAATGTCTTTTCCGACTTAATCTCTATCCGGGGCGTAGAAATATTACGGATTATTCTGGAAATATTTAAAGAGCCGTCCCCTTCCCTTTTTATAAAAATATCCGGATTTTCCAGATATATGTTTCTCGCCACTACTGCCTTTTTCTTTATCAGGGGGGTGATTTTTATAAGCGTTCTTATCTTCCCTGCCGACAGTATTACGGATTCCCCGTCTTTTACCGAAAGATTATGAAACTCTAATTCTATGCCGTTTTTTATCGCAAATTGGACAGAGCCGATAGAAACGGATGCGCCTATATAATTGGCCAGTCTTTTTTCTATCAAACCCTTATATGTGTTAAGGTCGAGGTATAGGGGGATGAGATTAATTGCAGCAGTCAGACATAATAAAATAAAAAGGAGGGACAGTAGAATACTTACTCGGGTCTTTTTGCTCATACATATAGCTGATAGCTGATAGCCGATAGCCGTCAGCTATTTATGTCAATCATCTTTATATCGCCATGGACGGTGATTGGTGTGGGCTCGTCAATTTTTGCAATCATGGAGATTAAATTTTTAATCCGTTCTGCGGATTGTATTATGCTGCTCAAATAATTCTCCCACTCTTCTTTATCTCCCCCCCCGCTTTTTAATTTATTCATGAGAAGCTCGGTTCCGCCGAGGATAATGGTCAGGGGATTATTTATCTGATGGCTCAATGTTATGGCTGTCTGTTTCCATAGCTCCGCCCTTTTCGTCCTAACGAGATCCCCTTCAATCGTCTTGATGCGGAGCTGCGTATTTATCCTCGCCGCCAGTTCGTCGGGGTCAAAGGGCTTTAATATGTAATCATCCGCCCCTTCTCTCAATCCCTTCACCCTGTCGGCAATTTCTGCCCTCGCAGTTATCAGGATAACAGGTATGCCTTTGGTCCTGCTGTCGCTTTTTAACAGCGCAAGGGCGTCATACCCGCTCATTCCATGCATCATAATATCGAGGAGTATCAAATCGGGCAATTCCTTCCTGAGACTTTCGATTCCATCTTCTCCCGATGCAAAAGAAACTGCGGTTACTCCATGTCTTTCCAGCGAATTTTTTATCAGGAGGCTAATCTTCTCATCATCTTCTATAATGAAGACCTTCTTACCATCGAGAAAATCATAAGAGATTTTCTCTCCGGACGAAGGGGGAGGGACGGGAGACGAGGGACGAGCTACCGTCTTTCGTCTTTCATCCTTCGCCCTTCGTGCCTCGTGCCTCTTTGGAATCGAAAAGGTAAATGCGCTCCCCTTGCCTAATTCGCTCTCTACCCATATCTTCCCGCCGTGCACCTCCACAAAATATTTCGCAATATTCAGCCCCAATCCTATCCCGCCGGATTCACGGGTCGATGAGCCGTCCACCTGACGAAACCTGGCGAATATAATATCGAAATCCTCTTTTTTTATCCCTATTCCCGTATCCGATATTTTTACATGGATTTCGTGTCCCCTATCTTCGCTGACAACGGTTATCCTGCCTCCTGCCGGCGTATATTTGACCGCATTGCTCAATAAATTCAAAAATACCTGGGAAATTCTTCTATGATCCATCTCTGCAGGCGAAATCCCCCGATGCAGGTCGAGAACAATGTCCTGCCCCTTTGATTTAATTTGAGGCATAAAAGAAGCCACTGTCTCCTCTATAACCCGATTTATATCGAATCCAACTATTTCGAGATCCAGTTTTCCGGATTCTATCTGCGTCACATCGAGAAGGTCGCCGATAAGCTGGTCGAGCCTCTCTCCTTGCGCATATACGATTTTTAAAAATCTCATTGCATCGTCGGGTATGTCTTTTCTGTCCATAAGCAATTTTGCAAACCCGAGGATAGATGCCATAGGGGTTCTCAGTTCATGGCTGACATTGGCTAAAAATTCCGTCTTAAGAAGATTGGCAGATTCCGCATCTTTGGTTTTTTGCATGAGTTCCGCCGTCTTTTTCTCTACCTCGTTTTCAAGAGAGTTTTTCAGCTTTATAATATTTCCATAGAGATGCGCCTTTGCAATGAGATGCCCGACAATATGAGAAAGTGTCAGGAACATTTCAGCCTGCTCGATATGAATCGCTCCTGTATCCGGATGGCTCAAGTTTATCACGCCAAGCAGCTCCTCCCTCGAAAAAAGAGGGAGACATAAGATGGTTCCGATTTTGACATTTGTAGGCAGCTCTTTAAATCTCTCGTCTTTCTTAACATCCGGAATAAAGAGGGGCTTACGCGTCATTGCCACTGTCCCGGCAATTCCCTCGCCGATCTTTATCTTCCCCTTTTTAGAGCCTCCGTTCAGCATGTCTCCCCATCCCGATACGGACTTGAGCTCGAGATATTCTCCCTTTTTATCGAGGAGCATGATGGAGCAATTCTCGAAATCGAGTTCCTCCCTGAAGGATTTAACGGCAGTCTCGCATACCTCATCAACGGATTCGGCGGATATAGACATCTCCCCAACCCTGCGGATTACAGAAAGACTGCTCAACCCTTTTTCAAACAGTTCGAGAGTCTCCCCGAGACCCTTCCTGTAAATCTCTCTTTCGTTGCAGGCATTTTCATACAAGGCAAGGAGGTCATTTACAGCAGATGCCACCTCTTTGTCATCGTCCGGAAGATAAGACAGGTCAACCCTTGCCTTTATACTGCCAGTTAGTATCCTGTCAATGACTTTTATTACCGCATCAGTTGCTTTCATAAAATTAAAGGGGCAAAGGGGCAAGGGACAAGGGGCAAGCATATTTTTATCTTGACCCATGACCCATGACCCTTGACCCTGTTCTTTTTGACCCTTGCTTTTACTCCCATATCGTCAGGATATTTGCAATATTCCGCTTCTCCATAATCATGAAAGAGGACACCTCGGATATATCGGCATCTCTCAGATTAAGGATTTTAAAAACCCTGTCGTCAATTTTCGGCGTAAACCAGTCTCCTCCAAATCCGATCCTCTCCCTTTTGACGATATTGTTTGCAAGATAAACGATCGAAGGCAATTGCATATTCCCATCGGATAACCACGGGGTCTTGTGGTGTTTTACGGACAGGAGCATTTCTTCGGGCAGATGCCATTTTTCGCAAAGCCATTCCCCCGCGCTGATGTGCGTGATGCCAAATACTTTATCCTCTGCAAAATTAATAGAACAGCTCTTCTCCCTCGCCATATCCACCACCTCTTTATACTGCTCTTTAAATATATTGATTAAAATAAGCTTGCCTATATCGTGAAGAAGCCCGCCTATAAACGCCGTCTCCGGGTTTGCCGAAGGGACTTTCTTTCCAAGTTGTTCCGATGCCATCGCAGTCCCGATGGAATGAAGCCAGAGGTCCTTCAAATCGATGCCGCTCCCCTTATACGAAAGATAGGAGAATGCCGATGTGCCTATGGCAATATTTTTAACTGCCGTAAATCCAAGGAGAGAAATGGCATGCGAGATAGAGGTAACATTCTGGCTGAGGCTGTAATAAGCGGAATTTGCGATGCTTAAGACCTTCGATGCAATCGCCTGATCGCGGGATATTATCTCCGCAAGTTTATCCGTAGATGCGTCCTCGTCTTTCAATAACTTGAGGATACTATCCATGATAACCGGAATGGTAGGAAGCTTTTTAACCTTCTGCACCAGTCTTCTTAATTCGTCCTGTTTCATAATATTAAAGGGTCATGGGTCAAGGAAGAATTTTTAACCTGCCCCCTTGCCTCTTGCCCCTTGCTTTTACAGTCCTTCCTGCGCCCTTTCGAGCAGTGTCTCCCATGTATCTGCATCATCCGGAAATACCGCCCTTCCTGCATTAAAAGAGATAGAAGGCGTTTTATCTCCTAATGATGCAAACTTATGCCCGAGTAAAATATCCATTACCTTTTTTTCAACTACCTTTAGTCCTTCTCTGCCTGTAACTGGAAATATATAAAATATATTCGAAGGGCCAAACCTGATTACAGTATCTATGTCTCTTATTTTGCCCTTTACCGCATTAATGCACTCTGTAATCCCTGCATCGGAAAGAGGGTTTTTCCCGTCCTCTTTTATC
>CAYMMR010000033.1:5927-13999 GCA_964391545.1 uncultured Nitrospinota bacterium
GTATCAATATGGATAGGGGCTGCTTTGCCCTTTTTGCAAGCGATACCTCAAGCTTAAGATAGGTGTGAAAATCGAATATGAGATCTTCCTCTCCTATTTTAAGCTGGACGAGATTCGATTTTTCTACAGTCTTATTGACCTTTCCGATTAATAAGTCGAGATGTCCGGATTTTATGACATAATCGGCTCCGCCGGCCTTAATCGCTTTTACAACAGTTCCTTTATCATCCACTGCGCTGTTGAATATAATGGGGATATTCGAGTATGGACTGTTTTTCAGGCTAATTGCAGTCATTATGCCGTCTACCTTAGGCATTGAAACATCGAGGACAATCAGGTCAATTCTATTTTTATCGAAATATCCCGCGCCTACCCCTTTCAACACCTCTTCGCCGCTCGCTGCCTCAAGCACCGAATACCCCTCTTTTTCGAGAGCCTTTCTTATCTGCGCCCGGATAAAATGCGAATCGTCTACCACAAGGATACATCCCTTCGATTGGCTACCCATAAATTCTCCTTAATGTAACAAAAACCCGAACACGAATAGCACGAATGGACGAATTACACTAAAATAAAAGGGGCATAGTATCAGAGTATCGAAGCGTCAGAGTTAAAACACTTTGACACTCCGACACTTTGACTCTTTGATACTTTATTCGTGCCATTCGTATATTCGTGAAATTCGTGTTCCAGAATTTTATTCACTGTATCTCCACCTCGGAAATATCCTCGCATGATGCGATGTCGTTTGAAAGGGCGCTGACATTAAATCCTGCCTGGGTGTTTATAATGGCATTAATATCGAGGGAATCTTTTACAACACTTCTATATATCTGAATAGTCGTTATGGTTATGCTATGTTTGTTCAATATTTTCTCCACCCTTCCGATAATATCGGGCACATCTCTTGCGACCATATTGACGCTCCTTGTAGTCTTGCTCGATAGAAACACCTTTTCCCATTTGTTCAAAAGACTCAATGTTATAATAAGGATGGCGGTGGCAAAAAATGACCCCATGTAAAAGCCTGACCCAGCTGCAAGGCCTATCCCTGCGGTAGTCCATAAACTGGCGGCAGTTGTCAAACCCTTTATCGAAACCCCGAGGCGAAGAATAGCGCCTGCGCCTAAAAACCCTATTCCGCTTACAACCTGCGCCGCTATTCTGGCAGGGTCAGAGGTCTGGGGATTGCCTATATTATGCGCCACATATATGGAAACGAGCATCATGAGCGCCGAGCCGACACATAGGATTATATGCGTTCTTAAGCCTGCAGGCTGGCTTCTCCTCTCCCTTTCCAGCCCTATAATGCCTCCAAGCATGGTAGAGAGTATCAATCTTATGGCTATTTCGGAATAAGTCAGCATGGCTTTAAAAATATAACACAAAAAACATAGTGCATAAATATAAAAAGTTTGGTATTATTCAATAAAAGTAAAAGGGTCAGGGGGCAGGGGTCAGGATAAAATAGAAATTATTAGCTGTTATCTTGCCCCTTGCCCCTTGCCCCTTGCCCCTCACTCTTTTTATGGCAAACATATCGCCCTTTAAAGGCATTTTATACAATAACGATAAGATAAAAGATATAAAGGCAGTGGTTGCGCCGCCTTACGATGTCATATCGCCAAAGGAGCAGGAGAATCTATATAAAATACATAAAAATAATGTGGTGAGATTGATACTCGGCAAGGAAGAAGATGAAGATACTCCGGATAATAACCGTTATACCCGCGCAAATGATTTTTTCGAATCATGGCAGAGGGACGGCATTCTTATTAAAGATGCCTATCCTTCTATTTATGTATATGCGCAGGAATATTATCTTGGAGAATCCGAAGGATTCGAGAAAAAAATGAGAATCGGCTTTATCTCCCTTTCAAAATTGGAGGATTTCGGAGAGGGCGGCATACATCCCCATGAAAACACCCTTGCCAAGCCGAAAGAAGACAGGTTAAGGCTTATAAAAAGCTGCAACGCAAATTTCAGTCCCATATTCGGGCTCTTTTCCGACCCGTCCAAAAGGATAGATTCGATTTTAAAGGATGCCATGAGACAGCCCCCGCTTTATGATTTGGCAGACGATGCCGGGGTAAGGCATACGCTGTGGGCAATAAGAGAAAACAGGGCAATACAGATAATTACCGGACAGATGTCTGATAAACAGATATTTATCGCAGACGGCCACCACAGATACGAGACTGCAATCAACTACCGCAATGAGATGAGGAAAAAGACGCCAAACTTTACAGGAGACGAGCCTTTTAACCATGTTATGATGTATTTTACAAATACGAATTCCGAAGGGCTCTCTATCCTCCCGATACACAGGATAGTAAACAACCTGAAAGATTTCGATAAGAAAAAAATAGTAGATGAGGCAAGATTTTTTTTTGACATAGAAAGTTTTACATTTAATGAATACGAAGAAAAGAATGTAAGACAGAGACTTTTCTCCGAAATGAAGAATAGAGGAGAAAATGGGCATATCTTCGGCATGTATCTTGGAGATAACGAATATCTCCTCCTTACCTTGAAAGGAGAGGGGCAAGTGGCAAGGGGTAAGGGGCAAGAAAAAAATATGCCTTCTCCTTTAAAGACCCTGGATGTTACGATCCTTCATACACTTTTTATCGAGAAGGCGCTTGGGATAAGCGAAGAAAGCCTTTCGGAGCAAAAAAATATAACCTACACCATAAACGAAATCGAGGCAGTAAAAGGAGTAAGGGAAGGCAAATATCAGCTGGCATTGTTTTTAAACCCTACAAAGATAGAAGAGGTTCAAGCCGTTGCCGCCGCAGGCGAGAAGATGCCCCAGAAATCAACATTCTTTTATCCCAAGCTTATCACCGGACTGGTGATGAATAAGCTGGAGTGATGAAGCTGGAAAATCTTTTTCTTCACTTCCGTTAAATTTTCTTTTGCCTTATTTTAAAATTTATTAGAGGAACAAAAGAAATTTAAAAAGTCGTTCAGAAAAAGATTTTCCAGCTTCTTAAAATATGAAAAGAGATATTTATTTAAAACTTGAAAGATTGAAGGAGATAATAATGGAAATGGGCAGTCTTATAGTTGCCTTCTCCGGCGGGGTTGACAGCACATTTCTCCTGAAAGTTGCTAAGGATGTTCTTGGCAAAAATGTCCTCGCAGTAACCGCCGCATCGAGCACATATCCAGAAAGGGAATCGAGAGAGGCGGAAGAACTGGCAAAGGAAATCGGCGCAAGACACATAAAAATCGAGTCCGAGGAGCTCGATATTCCGGGCTTCAGAAACAACCCCCCGGATAGGTGTTACTACTGCAAGGGGGAATTATTCCATAAACTAAAGGAAATTGCAGAAAAGGAAAACATAAAATTCATTGCCGACGGCTCGAATCTCGACGACCTCTCGGACTACAGGCCCGGGAGAAAGGCGGCGGAAGAATCGGGAGTTAGGAGTCCTTTAAAAGAGGCCGGGCTTACAAAAGAGGATATTAGAATGTTATCGAGGGAGATGGGGCTTTCGACATGGAATAAACAATCCTTTGCATGCCTTGCATCGCGATTCCCTTATGGAGATAAGATAACTTTAGATAAACTCGGTATGGTTGACAGGGCAGAGGATTTTTTGCTCTCTATGGGATTCAAACAGGTCAGGGTAAGACATCACAACAATATTGCAAGGATAGAGGTCTCGAAAGACGAAATCGAGAGGCTCTTTTATAACGGCACATCGGAAACTATTTCAAAAAGGCTTAAAGAAATCGGTTTTAAATATATAACCGTAGATTTAGAAGGCTATAGAACAGGAAGCATGAACACTACCATTAGATTCGCTGCGCCCACTACCAGCCTAACCACGGACGATAAAAGTAAATCTCATATACAATTGCCAACTGCAGAGCCCTCTCTTTCTTAAAAATTCTGCACAATCTGCAATAAACATGCAAAGGATTTAAGCTGTGTCTGATATTATCGCTATTAGTCATAAATATGCCTCCTTTCTTTTATATTGGACATCATTAACATCTGCAAATAGTTAATTCAAGATTTGTGCCAATTTATCACAAGAGCAATTATCGGTTTAAAATCAAATAGTTGTCATTATTTAATAGCTGATATTAAAGTATAAATCCAAGGGATTGACGGTAAATTTTTCCTCCCTATAGTCATTTTTCTGACAAAAGATTTAACTTTCGACGCTCCCTGTTTTTTGTTATATTTAAGATTATGAAGAAAACACAATTTGAAGATTTGGTAAAAGTAATGGAGCGGCTCAGAGGGGACGGCGGGTGTCCGTGGGATAAGGAGCAGAACAGAAAATCACTAAAGCCCTATTTGATTGAGGAATCCTATGAAGTCCTTGAGGCAATAGATGAAGGGAATCCCGAAAAGATAAAGGAGGAGCTTGGGGATTTACTCTTTCAGATACTCTTTCATGCCCAGATTTCAAAGGACATGGGTGAATTCGATATAAACGATGTCCTTAAAAAGATACATGAAAAGATTATAAGGAGACATCCCCATGTTTTTACCCCCCCTTCACCCCCCTTTGATAAAGAGGGGCAGGGGGGAATTAGCGCAAAAGATGCCCTTGCACAGTGGGAAGATATTAAGAGCAAGGAAAAGGGATATGAGGGGAGAAAATCTGTCCTTGACGGAGTGCCAAAAGAACTCCCATCGCTATTGATGGCGCACAGGCTCCAGGATAAAGCTGCAAGAGTTGGATTCGACTGGGAACATATAGATCAAGTATTCGCAAAGGTAGAGGAGGAGATGAATGAGTTTAGAGAGGCATTCTCGAATAAAAATACGGACGAGATGGAGAGCGAGCTTGGGGATTTACTGTTTGCCCTCGTCAATATAGCCCGCTTTATAGAGGTCAATCCGGAAGACGCCCTGAGAAAAACCATAAGCAGATTTATCAAAAGGTTTCACTATATCGAGGAGGAGATTGCAAGACAGGGGAGAGAGCTTAAAAATGTTTCATTGGAAGAGATGGATAAGCTCTGGGATGAAGCAAAGGAAAAGGAAAATATTTAGCCACAGATTTACACAGACAAAAAAAACAAAAAGATTAAGGAGAAATTTTTTCTTTTGTTTTAATTTATTGAAATTATTACATTATGGAACAAAAGAAAAACTAAAAAGTCGTTCAAAAAAGTCATTTTTCAGTATCGTCTAATTAGGTTTTTATTCAGTCAGTGAAAGTCAGTGGCAAAAAGAAATATGGATAACAAAAAAATCATCATCAAAGGCGCTAAGGAGCATAATTTAAAGAATATAGATTTGGAGATACCGAGGGATAAGCTTGTTGTAATAACAGGGCTTTCAGGCTCGGGAAAATCCTCCCTTGCCTTCGATACCATATATGCAGAAGGACAGAGGAGGTATGTTGAATCTCTCTCCGCTTATGCCCGCCAGTTCCTCGAACAGATGGAGAAGCCGGATGTCGAGTATATAGAAGGACTCTCACCCGCAATTTCCATAGAGCAGAAAACTGTCAGCAGAAATCCCCGCTCCACTGTCGGAACGGTAACGGAGATTTACGATTATCTTAGACTCCTATATGCGCGCATCGGCAAGGTTCACTGCTACAAATGCGGGAGGGAGATTGCCTCCCAAACAGTCCAGCAGATTGTTGACAGGGTAAAATCCCTCCCCGAAAGAACGAAGTTGCAGATACTCTCCCCTATTGTCAGGGATAGAAAAGGGGAGTATAAAAAAGAGTTCGAGAATATGCAGAGGCAGGGGTTTGTAAGGGTGCGGGTGGACGGAAAGATGAGGGAATTGACGGAGAAAATCGAGCTCGATAAGAATAAGAAGCATGCAATCGAGATTGTGGTTGACAGAATTATTATAAAGGAAGGCATAGAGAGGAGGCTTGCGGATTCCATAGAGCTTGCCTTAAAGATGGCGGAAGGGATTGCGATTGCGCTTGTAGACGACAAAGAGGAACTCCTTTTCAGCGAGAAATTCGCCTGTCTCTACTGTAATATAAGCTATCCCGACCTTGCGCCCAGGATGTTCTCTTTTAACAGCCCTCACGGCGCCTGTCCCGAATGCGACGGACTCGGCACTGATATGCACATCGATGCCGAACTCGTGATTCCGGATAAAAACCTCTCTCTCAGGGACGGCGCTATTAAACCGTGGGAGAGAAAGACTTCGGTTTATTTCTATCAGATGCTCCAGTGCCTATCGGAGCATTATGGATTCAACCTCGATACTCCATTTAAAGACTTGGACAAAAAGATTCAGGATATAATCTTCTACGGCTCTAAAGACGAGCAGATAAAGTTTTTTTATGAAAGGGATAACCGCAGGCATTTCTACCATACTGCATTTGAAGGGGTGATAGCGAATCTTGAAAGGAGATACAAAGAGACGGATTCCGAGTATATGAGGGAGGAGATTCAAGAGTATATGAGCATGACGCCCTGCCCTGTATGCAACGGCTTACGATTGAAGCCGGAGAGCCTGTCCGTAAAGATAGCAGGGAAGACGATAATAGATGTTACTGCTTTACCAGTAAAAGATGCTATAGGATTTTTTAATTCCATGCCTCTCTCAGAGCAGGAATATACGATTGCCCGGAGGATATTGAAGGAGATAAAGGAGAGGCTCGGATTTATGAAGGATGTAGGTCTCGATTATCTTACATTGGACAGAACATCCGCAACACTTTCCGGCGGCGAAGGGCAGAGGATAAGGCTCGCAACGCAGATAGGCTCGAGCCTCGTAGGGGTTTTATACATCCTCGACGAGCCGAGTATCGGACTCCACCAGAAGGATAATAAGAGGCTCCTCGATACCTTACTAAGACTGAGAAATCTCGGCAACACGGTTATAGTAGTCGAACATGACATGGATACAATCATGACTTCGGATTACATCGTTGACCTTGGACCGGGCGCAGGAGTTAACGGCGGCAGTGTAGTTGCCTGCGGCCCGCCAAATGATATTATCTCTAATAAAAATTCTCTTACCGGCCGCTACTTATCCGGAGATTTATCAATCCCCGTTCCTAAAAAGAGGAGAAACGGCAATGGCATGTCCCTGCAGATTTTCGGCGCATCGCAAAACAATCTTAAAAATATAGATGTTTCCATTCCTCTTGGATTATTTGCCTGCGTTACGGGAGTATCGGGGTCGGGCAAAAGCACTCTTGTCATCGATATACTTTACAAGTCTCTTGCCAAATTCTTCTGGAAATCTACAGAAAAACCGGGAAAGTTTTCCAAAATTAAAGGGGTCGAATTTATAGATAAGGTAATAGATATAAACCAATCTCCCATAGGAAGGACGCCGCGCTCCAATCCTGCCACATATACAGGGCTGTTCAATCTTATAAGAGACCTGTTTGCACAACTGCCGGAATCGAGAAAGAGGGGCTATAAGGCAGGGAGGTTCAGCTTTAATGTAAAGGGAGGGAGATGCGAGGCATGCGCGGGGGATGGGATTATAAAAATAGAGATGCACTTCCTGCCGGATATATATGTGACATGCGAGGTGTGCAGGGGAAAGAGGTTTAACAGGGAGACCCTTGATATACAATATAAAGGAAAAAACATAGCGGATATCCTCGATATGACGGTAAGCGAGGCATCGGGATTTTTTGAAAATATCCCTGCAATAAAATCCAAACTCGATACTATTTCCGAGGTGGGACTCGATTATATAAAACTCGGACAATCGGCAACAACCCTGTCAGGCGGAGAGGCTCAGAGGGTAAAGCTGTCGAAGGAACTCTCGAAGAGAAGCACGGGCAAAACTCTCTATATCTTGGATGAGCCTACAACAGGGCTCCATTTTGCAGACATACAAAAGCTCCTCGATGTTTTGAACAGGCTGACGGATGCGGGAAACACCGTAGTCGTCATCGAGCACAACCTCGATGTGCTGAAAACTGCGGACTATATTATTGACCTCGGTCCCGAAGGAGGCGATTCGGGCGGAGAGATCGTAGCCGCAGGAACGCCAGAGGATGTTGCAAAAAATCCAAAGTCATATACAGGACAGTTTCTAATCGCTGTATTATAAACCCAGATTATGCACGAACGATTTATATAAGACCTTATGTCCCTGTAGCGAC
>CAYMMR010000034.1:0-13945 GCA_964391545.1 uncultured Nitrospinota bacterium
ACCACTTCTTATTTCGTAAGGCTATTTTGTTCCATTTGGTCTGTAACTAAACAAATACTGTCCTTTATAAAAGCATAAGCCTGAATATTAAAAAAGGCAGTAGCGATATCAAATTTAGTATTCGGAATTTCCTTAAGGACATCGTTAAGGAATGTGGAGAGCTTTACATCGCTGTTATCAATAATCTTCTTAGGTATCATGAAATTATTTTATCTTATTGACCTTCTTATTCGCACACCTTCCGGTGTAATGATAATAAGGTTTTCAGGTATATCTTTTTCTTGCAAAGACTCATAAAATTTCTTAAATATCAAGAGTGTATCATCAACAGTACGCTTGTATATTTTGACAACAATTATTCCTCCACATTTCTCAGGTGGAAAACGAAACATTCTTGAAAAATCTTTATCCATCGTTATTATTACCCGTTTCTCCTTGCAAGCCCTTTGATAAACCTCATCATCAGATATTCCAGAAAGTCCTGAATCTCTTATACTAAGCACATCATGACCACGACTCCTTAGAAAATCAATAATCGGCTCAAAGAGGTTTTCGTTGGCAAACATCTTCATACAGCAACACCTGCCTCTTCATCAGCAAGAACTGAAGCGTAGGACAAACATGCCCTGATATCTTCATCTGTAATATTTGGATATGCTTTTTTAATTCCTGCAAAATTTTCTCCAGCAGCGAGAAGGTCAAGTATAATATGCACAGGAATTCTTGTGCCTTTTATACAGGGCTTGCCACTGCAAACCTGTGGGTCACTAACTATCCTCTCAATGAATATATTCATTTCACACCCCCCTTTCTATTTTTAAAATATAATGAAGATTATAACAAACTTACATACTCGTAACCTTTAAAATAAATCTCTACTTTCATCAAGGTAAAAAAATACATTCGGATTACACACTCCTTGCCTGCGAATCTCAGTTTTCGCAAGGTAAAAATAAAGTATTCAATCAATCCTTGTCCTATCAGAGCAGTGGTTTTTTATTACGATTTTATGATTGAAGGGTAAGCAAAATGAAAACGCAATAATTGCTCGCCAGCCGCTATCCTAAAATGATTTTCTGTCATCACGATTGCATTACCACGGAGTCCTTTTACATCCTGTTCCGTCAATTGAAGGCGTAGGCTTTTTACAAATACATCACCGTGTGGTGCACGCAACGTGCCATGAAGACCAATGGTAGTACCGTAATCACTATAGCCAATTTCTAAACTTCCTGATGGGTAAATCTCTATTTTAGGGCTGCGAAAGAACTTCTTCCATAAAGCAATGAACCATGGCTGAACTAAGGCTGTAACTGCAATAATGAGCGAAATGATCGTGGCATTATCTTTAAAAAAATCAATCATAACTTCTCCCATTCAAATCTCTTCTTCAAATCATTGCAAAAACTATGGGGAAGTTTATTGTCATGCTGAAGTCTACCTACAACAATGCCCGGGGCTATGCCGAGTTCATAGGCAAATTTTTGTATATCTGCCCGGCTGCATCTTTCAGACAGTATAAACTGTCTGTATTGTTTAGATGGAATCAGGAAATCAGAGGCAAATTTGTCAGCCTCATCTTCTTTGGAATTCTTGTCGCTGCCCTCAATAAAAACCTCTTTCTTGCCATGCAGGAGTATATGACCTGCTTCATGGAAGAAACTGAACCACAATTGGTCATCGGTTTTGTAACGGAGGCTCAATTGAATAACTGCCTTATTTGGATTCATCCACCATGTTGCACCTGATGTCCTAATTTTAGGAATCTCAGGTACAAAGGCGACTGCTGCACCTGTCTCGGCAGATAAACGAATAACTTCTGACTTAAAAACCTCTGGAGGTTTAAGCGTAAGCTGACGAATATCAGAGAGTGCGTTCTTAAACTTGGAAGCATCAAAGGGTTTGCAAGTAATCTTTTGTGCAATCAGTTCTCCCTTTCTTAACCATGAGGCAATAGCATAAGGGTCATTTGAAAAAACCTTTGATGCCCGATACGAAACATGAGCGCCCATCCATCTCGTTGCCCATTGTTCAGGAGATGCAACGCCAAAGAAATTCAGGAGATCCTGAAGCTGCTGAACTTTGCCTGAATGCTTCTTTACCCAGCCCATCTTGACGAGTGCATTCACCGGCATTTTTTCCAGCCAGTTTATCTGCCGCTGCAGGCTCTTTTGCTCATTTATCCTTGCCAGCGTCTCCTGATAATTGCGCTCTAAATTATTCCAAAAGCCTGCGGGTGTTCCTAAAACACGTTCAAGTTGTAATGCTGTTTCCGGCGTGATGGCAGCCTTCCCCTTGATAATCTCATTGATTGTCTTTTTTGGCCTGCCTGTGCGATCTGCAAGCTCTGCCTGAGACATGCCCATTGCTTCAATGGTTTCAAGAAGCGTTTCACCAGGAGAGACGGCATAATCGGGTGTAAACTGATTCTTCATTTCCTTACTCATGCGTATCCTCCATTCCGATAATTCTTATTACCGTTACCTTCGTCCAATCAAGCCCGCCATCGGGCTTTTTGGGTAATGGATTATTTGCTGGTTCAAAAATCAGACGATATGGATGGTCTAAATCCACCGATAAATAACCTTTAAGATTTCCTTTTAATTCATGACATCGAGGTTGTGGAAGATTGCGTAAGTCTTCAAGTGCATTTGCAGCGGCAAGTTCAGTTAATCGTCTCTTTAGAAGTTTTGCTTTTATAGAGCCGAATTTCTTTATCATAAGGTTTTCGTTGTTGCACTCTTTCTCAAGCTTGGCTGTCTTAAATAGGATAACCATTTATCAACTCACTTGTCAATCAAATAATTAACCCTTAGGGTAAATAAAACATTCCCACTCACACACTCCTTGCCTTATCCAGCCTGTTCTTGACCAGCTCGCAGACCGCCCAATAAACCTCATTTCGCTCATCTTCTGTCAAGCAGAGAATATCGAAGACAATATCGTCAAGTGCCTTGCGGTCAGGAAGGGGGTCGGGCGTCTGCTCGCGGATGGGGCGAACAGGGTTGATACCGCATTCCACGAAAATCGGCTTGACCTCACGTGAAAATATTTTCCTGATTTCTACAGCACTCTTGGATAAGAAAATGTCAGGTTTTGGGATGATAAAGTCCGATACCTCGTAAACCTGAGATTTAAGGGGACCGCCCCCTCCACCATAACTTCGTGAGGACATTTCCCAGAGAAAAACAGCTATAGTTGTATTGACCGACAAAGCAAATGCTGTTTTATCATCTACTGGAAAGACATCAAACAAGTTGCAGTCCAATAATATATTGTTCGGGTTATATGGCGAAAACATTCTATCTCTTACGATATATATCCATGCAGATGACCCTGATTCTCTCGTGCCTAAATCCCACCATCGCGCTCTGCCTCTGCATGAAGGTCTTCTATAAAACCCCTGCTTCTCTCCCCATTCTATATATTTCAGGGCGTTTGTGCCCTTCAAATCTTTTTTGTCCTTGTGGCACATGAATATTTTGAATTTCAAATCTTCCGGTTTTATGAGAATTGATTTACATTCCTTTGGACTCTTGATAACGGGCTTCAAGAATTCTTTCTCGATTTTCCATTCTTTTATTGCAGTCTCATCCAGATAGAAAAATTCGTTACAGCCAGTTGTAAAGCCACGCCTCACTTCCGCAATATCGCCGAGCCTGACAAGCTTGCCTTTTCCTTTTTTAAATATCGTGAAGAAAATATCCGGTGCTCGCAAGTATTTCCCGCCCCATTTATTGCCTTCGTATTTCCCGGTGATGAATTTTTCTTTCAATAATGATTGAGATTGCGAAGCTTGTTCCGAGCCCGCTCTGAGATTGCTTCGGGACTTTGTCCCTCGCAATGACAGGCGAGGAATCTTGCTCCTCGCAATGACGGAATGGGATTTGTCATTCCCGCGAAGCTTGTCCCCGCAGGTTTTAAGCGGGGAGCGGGAATCCAGAGAAAGACCGGATGCCCGATTAAGACCTTCGGGCATGACGGATGAAACAAGTTCTGACTCCTCACTTTCTTCTTCCGGCTTCTCCCATCCCTCTTCAAGAAGTGTCTCCTGATTTACAGGATAGACCCTGTATGATTCTGCCTTTCGGATAGAATCAGCGTTCTCAATAGCAAGGAGATTTCTTGTATTGATTGCCTCCTCAAAGGGCTTTTTGAACATGACAAAGCGTGCCGTCTCTTTCAGCGCAGGCCATACCGCTGCCTTTCTAACATCAGGCGGGCCAAAGAGGGCGATGATTGTGTTCACATCCGCATGTTCAAAGCTCCTCTTTGCCTCGTTATCGTAAATAGCCCTTATATGACAGTATTTAAGGAGAAACTCCTGCAAGTCCTTCCCATATCCGACATCGAGCCATGAATTAGAGGTGATAAAACAGAAAATGCCTTTTTCATTCAGGAGTGAAAGACCGTGGAAGTAAAAGTAAATATAGTAGTCGCTCTTTTTATCGAGCTTCTTCACAAACGGATAATGCACCTGAATTGAACTCAGGAGCTTGTCTTTGTATTCCCTCTTGTTCTCAAGAGTCACCTCTGACTTGAGCTTGTTCGGCGGGGCTATCTTCTCCTGCCTTACATAGGGCGGGTTGCCAATTACAATATCAAAGCCCCCCTTATCACCGAATATCTCGGCAAAGTCAATATCCCAGACAAAAGGCTTTTGCCCCTCTGCCTGTATTTTTCTTTTTGTCTCTCTCAAACGCTCAATCTCATGTTCTTTATCTTTTATCTGTTCTTCAAAGAGGGACTTCTGTTTAGATTTGTCTTTTCTCAAGTCTTCAAACATCTCCATCTGGATTTTCCTCTTTTCTCCTTCCAGCACCTGAATCTCTTTTTGAATGGTTACAATCTTGTCATTAAGTATCTCGCTAAAAATCCTTAGTTCTTCCTGAAGAAGTGATTTATCGCTTTTAAATTTTGCAGTTGGATCATTATTGTAATATTTTTCCTTTTCTCTCTTGAGGGATGTGAGCTTTCCTTTAATAGAAGGAGAAAGCCTGCTGTCTCGGACATGAAGACTTACACCGCCAATCTCCTGAACAAGAGAATCTCCCACCCTGAGCTTTAAGTTGAGATTTGGCAGCAAAGGATAGAGTTTCCTCTGAGCGTATGGAATATCTTCTTCTATAATCAACTGAAGCCACAGCCTCAATTCGGCGGAGTGGACAGCCCAGGGCATGACATCAACGCCGTAAAGAGAGTTTCCTATTATCTTCTTCTTTAGCTCAAACTCTGTCATCTCCCTGTTTATGTGGCTGTAGATGAGGCGGTAAAGCTCTGCAAGGACATGGAGCATTCCCACAAGAAAGGCCCCGCTTCCGCAGGCATGGTCAACTATTGCGAGATTATCAAGGACTTCTTCAAGACGATACCAGAGCTTATTCTTCGTGATGTATTCCTCAACAGCTTTTTTATCCTCGTCAAAAAGAAGCTTGTATATCCATTCCTTTGGCAGGGCATCCCCATGAACAGTTTCTTTGTCATTCCCGTGCAAACGGGAATCCAGTTCTTTTGATGTGCTATGGATACCCGCTTTCGCGGGTATGACACCTTGAGGATTAAAGTGATTATTTAGATATTCTACAACCGAACGCCTGCACATAAAATCAACCTCGACGGTCGGCGTGTAAAAGATGCCTAAGTCCTGCCTCTCATATATTTCTTCTGCAACATTGGAGAGGGATTCATAGACATAGCCTATCATTTGAGGGTCAACCGCAACCTCGATTTCAAGAGGAAGGTCTTCGCGAATGGTAAAATTATATTTTTCAAACACGTTAAAGACTTTCTCAAAAAGGCTGTCGCTTATGTGAAATTTAAGCTCATCCAACTCGTTACCCTTAAAGAGACCTCCGTTAAGATAAGGGGTGATGGCAAGAATAGTCTCAATATCTTGAGGATGGTAATGTGGATGACTATATCTGTTATTGAATGCTTCAAGAAAGAGTATCCTCAGATAGTTTTCATAAAAAGTATTCTCCTTTGCATTGCCCTTTCTCTTTTCCTCTTTGTATCTCTCCCAATACCACTTGATAAACTTTGGGTCATTGTTGAGCCATCTCTTTTTTGCAATGAAATAGAGAAACATGAGCCTATTTAAAACTGCTGAGAGAGCTCATGTGCATCTTTGATTAATATCTTCTGTTTTTCAAAGGTATCTCTGAGTTCAAAAAATGCATTCTTATAATCCTCAAAAAATCTGTCAGTAACCTTCTCCATGCTGAAGGCGTCCTTCCATCTTTCCCAGATGTCCCTCCAGTTTTCTTCGTCTCCGATAAGGGCAAGGTTTGAGATTGTAAGAAGGTCTGTATAATAGGGCTGTTCTCTGTCAAAGTTGAGCTTTGTGAGCTTGAGCTTGTGCCTTTCTTCTTCTATGCGCTCGAATTCAGGAAAGACAAAGGTGTATTCTTTGTAGTCGGCTGTCAGTATAATGAGGAATTTCAGGTATCTGTCAGAAAGCCGTTTTGTTAGGTATTTTACAAAAGGGACTGAAAGGCTCTTGACCTCTATAAGGAATATCTGAAGCTTGCCGTCATAGTTGAAAACTGTGTAAATCTCTTTGACCTTTTTCCTTTCTTCCTTTGCAAATTCAAATTCGTCTATCTTTCTTTTGTAGGTTGGGTTGAGGATTTTATCTTTTGGGTATCTAAGTCCATGAAAAAGGCTATAAACCTTTTCAGGAGAATCTGTTTCAGGGATAAAACTTTGTATATAATTTATTATATCCATTTATCGCCTGCCTCATATGTAGAAATTCTACTGCAATTGCAGTTAATATTACTGCATTGGCTTGTTTCTGTCAAAAATAGAGGCTCATTAATTACATACGATATATGTCGGGCTTTTTTGCAGGTCTATTCCATCCTCTTTTATGTGTATTGTCTCACCATCCCTTTTGGCAGCCCGACATTTGTTTCTGTCGAATATATTAATCTTTTCATTATGCCCGTCCAGAGTCCAGCCTACATATATTTTTTGACCATCCCTCTCGAATTCAAATAAAAAAACCTCCGGCGGCAGATGGTAAATATCGGATATGTTTTTCTTAAAAATGCTGTCCCTTAAATATGCCGTCATTGTCTTGTAGCCGTTATAGGCAGGACGGATTTTAAATGTTTCGGGGCTGCCGTGATATATGAATTTGTGATGAACCTCTGGAGCATCCTCATATTCGGGGTTATGACTATCGTCAAATATGCCCTCTTTGTAGCTTGCATAATGCCCCCAGTAAACCCTGTCGGTGTATCCGCCTGCCGCTGAAAGGACATAATACCTTACAAGATAGTCTGCGTAATCATCTACATTTACCCTTCTTTCAGGAGAGGAGTTATAAAAGGGTGCAGGGACATCTAAATTCCATTGTATGAATGTGCATATAAATGTTTTAGTGCCATACCTCTCGGAGATTAAATCGAGAAACCTCGACTTATTAAGCAAATCCATCTTTGCAAAATTCTTCAAAAACCTTCCAAGGACATGCCCATCGAAGGATTCGGGCTGCCCTGCCCTGTCTACGAAGAGATTGTCAGTCGAGCCTTGAATATTAATCCCCTCGTCCTTTATTGTATCGAGTATTGCAATCTGCCAAAAAGGCTCGAAGTCCTGTATATTCGGCGCAAATATATTGACATCGTATTTTTTTGCGGTTTCGGATGCGATTTTTAATGCCGCTATATAGTCGGGGATGGTATAACCCGACCACTTCTTGCGATTCGGCACAGAGCCGATTTCATAATTTTTTATATGGCTGGAAAATCTGCTCATTACATCTTCTGAAAAATTTTTCCACTCATCTTGCATACCCTTTTCATTCATCCGGCTTGCCTGCTCCTTCGATTGGACGAGGTGGAGCAGTATATCGAATTTATTTTCGATGAGCTTATTTAAAAATCTCTCAATATGTTCTTTATTCGATGCGAAACCATAATCAACCCTTACAGATTGGACACCCATCTCCAGAAGATTTTTTATGATATGCCCATCCCCTTCGGAGGAATTTGACGGCGCAGTATTCAATCCGAAAAAGTAATTATCGAGCCGATGCTCTCGAAACTCAGGTTTTCCCCTAAAATCCTTTAGATATACGGCTATATTTTTAATATTGGCGAAGAAGAGAGTATTGGCATGCTCAGCCTTTTTCTCGGCGGCGGCAGGAGGCTCTCCGGAAACAATGTAGATGATTTTGACTGCCGCAGAAAACTGGAATACAAAAATCGAGACGGCTATTATAAATAAAGGCAAACCCCATTTAATCGTTTTTTTAATCATTTGTCTTAAAAAAATCTTCATTATTGTTTACGATTAATATATTATATTACATAGTTTAGGGTGAAAAATGACTTTTTTGAACGACTTTTTATTTTTTCTTTTGTTCCTTAATAAATAAAATAGAGCAAAAGAAAAAATAACGGAAGTGAAAAAAATGTCATTTTTCGCCACACACTACATAAAAGATACTGCCGAAAGCTTAAAAACAGGGAGAACCTTGGAAAACAAGACAAAATTACCATCTCTAAATTACAAGCTCCTTAAAAAGCTTGTAATAATAGCCGTCGCTGCTATAGGAATAGTCTCCGCTGCCTTTCCATATATACTTTACAGACAGGACATAAAGACTGCCCGCAATCGTGCGCAAGAGAAGGCGCTTTTCATCAAGACCGGCATGCTTTCCGTTATGATGTACACCGGCGACCCTGCAGTTGTGCGCCAGTCCGTTGACGAATTTAAAAAGAGCGGCGATTTCAATCTCAGGATGATAAGAAGCGATTTTGTCCGCAGACAATACGGAGACCGCGATGGCGAAGCCCCGGGCGACGCCGTTGACATCGAGATATTGAGCGGGAAGCTCGACCTTTACACAAATTTAAAAGGAGTTACATATATCTATAAATCACCTTTCATCGCGGACTACAGATGCGTAAAATGTCACAGGACGCAAAACGATGAACCTGTGCCGCCGGGAACGGTCCTCGGCCTTTCGGAAATCTCTTTCGATTTATCGGAGCAGCGGAGCGCATCCGTCCGGCTAATCATGTCTGTCATAATTGCGAATCTGATTACGGTTATTGCACTATTCATCGTATTTTACTGGATGATAGCAAAAGATGTTCTTACCCCGGTCAAGTTAATTACGGACGGCATCAAGGATTTGGAGGAGGAAAAATTCGGCATATCCCTGCCATTGCCGGAAACAAGGGAGATAGCGGTGTTGAGCGAAAGGGTTAAGCATACCGCAGAAACAATGGAAAAGAAAAAGTGGGAGAGGGAAAGGGAATTGGAGGCAGACCGCAAAAAGTTAGACAAGATTCGAGAATTTGCAAGGAAACAGGCGGAGTATTTGGAGATACACGACGAAAACGACATCTCCAATATAATAAGCAGGCTTTCCGCTGCAGTTAAAGAAGTGGAAAAATCGCAGATGCTCACCCATATAACCGAATTCGTTACCCTCGAAAGGAAGGAGGTGTTGCTTTCGAATAATATCGGGTTAATCAGACCGACCTCGCTATACCTTACCGGTTTGATTACAGGCAAGCAGGGGGCAGTTAAAAAGGGCTCGGTCGAACTGGCTCTGGAAGAGGCAATAACAAATGCAATGATTCACGGCAACCTCGAGGTGCCGTCGCACTTGAAAGAAGAAGATTTTTCTAAATTCGACGAAATGGTAAGCCAAAGACAAAGCGAAGCGCCTTATAAGAATCGCAAAGTAAAAGTCCAATACGATTACAGCAATCAAAGAGCCACCTTCCGTATAATTGACGAAGGAAAGGGGTTCGACCATAAATCTTATATGAGCAAGGCGGCAGAAGCCAGCCTTATTCCGCACGGGAGGGGTATAATAATTATCCGAACATTTGCCTCATCGATACAATACAACGAATCCGGCTCCGAACTGACGATTACCTTCGATTTGTAAAGGACAAAAAGATTAAGGAGAAATGGGGGAAAATAAAACTTAGACGCATATAGATACAGGAAAATCGGATAAAGAATTTTATGTATTTATCTGTGTAAATCTGTGTCCCGATTTTTTTATTTTTTCCCCATCTCTCCATCTTCTTCTCCCTTTCTCCTTATTTTCTTATCATTATCTCTACAAAAAGTCTAAAATAGACTCTGCAGGGTAATGCTCATATTCCAGAGCCTCGGCAACAGCTTCATGGGTTACTTTACCTTTTGCCATATTTAAGCCCCTTGAGAGCGCCATATTTTTAACAAGGGCTTCTTTAATTCCAAGATTGGCTATTTGTAAGGCATAAGGGAATGTGGCGTTTGTAAGGGCAAAGGTGGATGTCCTCGGCACTGCCCCCGGCATGTTTGTTACGCAGTAATGAATAACACCGTCCACAATAAAGGTCGGGTTGCTATGAGATGTAGGCATTGCCGTCTCGACACAGCCGCCCTGGTCAATCGAGACATCCACGATAACCGAGCCGTCTTTCATATCGGAGAGCATTGCTCTTGTGATAATGCGCGGCGCCCTTGCGCCCGGTATTAAAACAGCGCCTATGACTAAATCAGCCTCGCTAACCGCTTCCATAATATTATGACTGTCAGACATAAGCGTCCTTATCCTGCCTCCGAATATATCATCGAGATAACGGAGCCTGTAAAGGTTCGAGTCGAGTATCGTTACGGCAGCCCCTGTTCCTATTGCCATCTTTGCTGCATTTGTCCCGACTATACCGCCGCCGATGACGGTTACTTTGCCGGGAGCAACGCCGGGCACACCGCCGAGGAGTATTCCCCTCCCCCCTTTTTCCCTTTCGAGATATTTTGCCCCCTCTTGTATTGACATCCTTCCTGCAATCTCGCTCATCGGTATTAAAAGAGGCAGGGAGCCGTCGTCTAATTGAACCGTCTCATAAGCTATGGCTGTAATCTTCCTGTCGAGGAGAGCCTTTGTTAAATCAGGCGCAGGCGCAAGATGCAGATAGGTATAGAGTATTTGTCCCTCTCTCAGCATGTCATATTCGGAGGGGAGAGGCTCCTTTACCTTCATAATCATATCGGATTTAAGATACACATCACGGGCAGAGGGGACAATCTCGGCGCCTTCGAATTCGTATTCCGAATTGGATATGCCGCTCCCCAGCCCGCCCCCGTCCTCTATCAGAACCTTATGTCCTGACAGGGCAAAAGCCCTGACGCCCGAAGGAACGATTGCCACCCTGTATTCGTCCGTTTTGATTTCTCTTGGTATGCCGATTATCATAAATATGTCTTAATCTAACAAAATATATGATAAAATTCAATTCATGACAAAAAATAATCTATTGCATTTATACCGCACGCCTGCCCTTTCTTCCTATAAGGCAAATATCCTTTTGAAAACCGTTAAGGAAATGATAAATCCCGACATCGAGACAATCGAGACCGAATTTTGTTTTAATATCGAGTCTAAAGAGCCCTTAACCAATGACGAGCTTGATATTCTCAAATGGCTGTTGTCCGAAACCTTTGAGCCGGAGAAGTTTTCAGATAAAAGTTTTTTGACTCACCACTCACCGCTCGCCACTCATCGCTGTCTTGTAGAGGTTGGCCCTCGAATGAATTTCACAACCGCATGGTCGACCAATGCCGTCTCCGTATGTCATGCCTGCGGACTTACAAAAGTCATCAGGATAGAGAGGTCGAGGAGATATAAACCGATAGGGGCAAGGGGACAACCCCCTCAATCCCCCTTTATTAAGGGGGAAGGGCAAGGGGCAAGAGAATTAAAGGATTTTCTTGGACTCATTCACGATAGGATGACGGAGTGTCAATATCCGGAACCTCTGAAGACCTTTGAGCCTGTCCTGAGCGGAGTCGAAGGAACAAGGATAAAGCCCGAGTCCGTATACACGATTCCATTAATAGAGGAAGGTAAACCGGCGCTTATAAATATTAGCCGGAAGATGGGGCTTGGATTCGACGATTGGGATATTGATTATTACTATAACCTGTTTGTAAATGAGCTTAAAAGAAATCCGACAAATGTAGAATGCTTCGATTTAAGCCAGTCCAACAGCGAGCATTCCCGTCACTGGTTTTTCAGGGGCAGGCTTATAATTGACGGAAAAGAGATTCCTGAAAGCCTGATGCGGATTGTCAAAGAGCCTTACAAAAGAAACCCAAACAACAGTGTTATTGCATTCAAGGATAATTCAAGCGCTATTAAAGGATATAAAATTCGCACTATTTTCCCCTCACCCCAACCCTCTCCCCATAGGGAAGAGGGAGGAATGGAAGCAGGCGCTTCTCAATTCAGGGAAAAGGAAGTTACATATAACATAATCTTTACTGCCGAGACGCACAATTTCCCTTCGGGCGTCGCCCCTTTTCCCGGGGCAGAGACAGGCATAGGCGGCAGAATCAGGGATGTCCATGCAACAGGCAGGGGAGGGCTTGTCATCGCAGGAACAGCGGCATACTGCGTAGGCAATCTTCGTATTCCCGATTATCCCCTCCCGTGGGAAGACGAATCCTTTGTTTATCCCAAGAATCTCGCACCGCCCTTACAAATAGAGATAGAGGCAAGCAACGGCGCATCCGATTACGGCAATAAGTTCGGGGAGCCTATAATTCAGGGGTTCACCCGCTCCTTTGGGCTTAAGCTTCCTGACGGCGAGCGGAGGGAATGGATAAAACCCATAATGTTTACAGGCGGGGTAGGGCAGATGGATTCGCTGCATACCAAAAAAGGCTCTCCTGAAAAGGGAATGGTTGTTGTGAAAATAGGCGGTCCTGCATACCGCATCGGAATGGGGGGCGGCGCCGCATCGAGCATGATTCAGGGAGAAAATATAGAGGCTCTGGATTTCAACGCAGTTCAGCGCGGGGATGCAGAGATGGAGCAGAAATTGAACAGGGTTATAAGGGCGTCCGTTGAGCTTGGGGATAATCCAATAGTAAGCATCCACGACCAGGGCGCTGGCGGGAACTGCAATGTGGTTAAGGAAATCATCTATCCTGCCGGCGCGAAGATTAATATAAGAAATATAATAACCGGAGATAACACCTTATCCGTCCTTGAAATATGGGGCGCAGAGTATCAGGAGCAGGATGCGCTTTTAATACATTCGAATAAAATCGAGATGTTTAAAAAACTATGCGAAAGGGAAAAGCTTCCTGTTGCAGTCATAGGAGATATAACAGGAGACGGCTATATAATCCTTTATGATGAGAAAGACGGCTTAACACCCGCAAATCTCAATCTTGAAAAGATTTTAGGCGATATGCCGCAGAAGACTTTTAACCTTAAAAGAATTCCGATAAAAACCGAGCCTTTAACACTCAACACTCAACACTCAACACTCAACACTTATCTCGATAGAGTGTTAAGACTTGTATCCGTAGGCTCTAAGAGGTTTCTCACAAGCAAGGTGGACAGGTCTGTTACAGGGCTAATAGCGCAACAGCAGTGTGCCGGCCCCCTTCACCTCACTGTTTCCAATGTGGCTGTTATAGCCCAGAGTCATTTCGGATTGACAGGCGCAGCCATTTCGATTGGCGAGCAGCCTATTAAAGGACTTATCAATCCGTCTGCAATGGCGAGGATGAGTGTAGGCGAGGCATTGACAAATATCGTATGGGCAAAGATAAGCTCGATAGAAGACATAAAATGCTCCGGCAACTGGATGTGGGCGGCAAAACTCCCGGGCGAGGGTGCAAAACTCTACGATGCAGCAATTGCCATGAGGGATATTATGCTCGAACTCGGCATTGCTGTGGATGGAGGCAAAGACAGCCTTTCTATGGCAGCACAGGTTAGACACTCCCCGCTTAATGACCGCGGGGACAAGCCCTCTGGAGAAACTGAGACTGTGAAATCACCCGGAACACTTGTAATTTCGGCATACGCTACATGCCCTGATATTACAAAGGTTATCACTCCTGATTTAAAGATGCCGGGTAAGAGCAAGTTAATTTATATAGACTTGGGAAACGGTAAAAATCGTTTAGG
>CAYMMR010000035.1:0-13747 GCA_964391545.1 uncultured Nitrospinota bacterium
GCTTTTGCCAGTATCCCTACAATTTTACTATCTTCTCACTTCCCTCTTTAATATTCTTCGTTGTATTTCTTGTATCAACAATCAATTTAGAGTTTTTTGTAATCCAGTTATAATCAAATTTACTATGGTCCGTAATAATGACAACACAATCAGCCATTGATAATACATCTTCTTTTAATTCCACCTTTTTCACACCATCTACCTCATGGATAGAATCCACATAAGGGTCATAAAAGCTTACATCGGCGCCCTTATTCTTTAGATATTTTATAACATCTATTGCAGGAGATTCTCTCACATCGCTGACATCCCTTTTATATGTAACTCCTAATATTAAAATCTTTGCGCCGTTAACGCTTTTCTTTTTTTCATTCAGGGCATCGGTTACTTTTGAAACCACATACAAAGGCATGCCTGTATTTATCTCGCTCGCAAGCTCGATAAATCTGGCAGTATAATTTAAGGTCTTTAATTTCCACGAGAGATAAAGGGGGTCAATAGGGATACAGTGTCCGCCAAGACCGGGTCCGGGATAAAACGGCATAAAACCGAACGGTTTTGTCGCGGCGGCATCTATGACTTCCCATACATTTATTCCCAGCCTATCGCACATAATAGCAGTCTCGTTTACAAGCCCTATGTTGACAGCCCTGAAGGTATTCTCAAGGAGTTTCACCATCTCGGCGCTCTTTGTCGAGGATACAGGTACCACCGTATCGATAGACTGTTCATATAGGCTTTTAGCAATTTTTGTGCATTCTGCCGTTACGCCTCCGATAATCTTCGGAGTATTCTTTGTATTATATTTTTTATTTCCGGGGTCAACCCTCTCCGGAGAAAAGGCGAGATAAAAATCGCACCCAACCTTTAAACCCGTTGACTCAAGTTCGGTAAGGAGGACTTCATCCGTGGTGCCGGGATATGTAGTGCTTTCAAGCACTATCAACTGACCTTTGTGAAGATATTTTTTAATCTCGGATGCAGCGGATACGATATACGATATATCTGGGTCTCTTGTCTTTCTTAAAGGAGTAGGAACGCATATACTAACCGTATCTGCATCTTTTAAGAGACTGAAATCTGCAGTCGGTATGAATTTTCTGTTTTTAATAAACAATTTAATATCCGCACTTTCTACATCCTGAACATAGCTCTCGCCTTTTTTAAGGGCATCTATTTTCCTGCTGTCAACATCTATGCCTATAACGGTAAAACCGGATTTGCAAAACTCTATTGAAAGAGGAAGCCCTACATAACCAAGCCCTATGACACTTACATTTGCAGTTTTATTTTTAATTTTCTCCGGTAAATTCATTACGCCTCCAAAAAATTTATAACCTACAAAATAACACTGCAAACACTTCTCCCGCCCTTATATCATGTCCTGAAATAAATTCACCGGCGCTCATAACCTTTTTCCCTTCAGGCTGTAAAGCCTTTATAACAATAAGACCGTCGCCGCAAACTACCTTTATGCCGTTCCTATTTACCTCAAAAACCTCTCCTCTCTTTAGCCGATGGCCGATAGCCGATAGCCGATAGCTGACAGCCTCGGTTATCTTTAATCTCTTCCCATTATAAAATGTATATGCGCCGGGGATAGGAGCCAGTCCTCTGATTCTGTTTACTATTTCCCTTGCTCTTAGATTCCAGTCAATTAAGCAGTCCTCTTTTTTAATTTTAGGCGCATAAGTAGCGGCTAAAGCATCCTGCTTTATTCTTTTTATTACCCCTTTTTCAAGCTTATCGAGAGTCTCAAGAATAACATCTCTCCCTATCATAGAAAGAGTGTCATGAAGAGTTCCTGCATTGTCATTCTCTCCTATCCCGACCTCTCTTTGAATCAAAATATCTCCGGTATCCATTCCCTCATCCATAAACATCGATGTTACGCCGGTCTTTGTCTCTCCACTGATAATTGCCCAATTTATTGGCGCAGCTCCTCTGTATTTTGGAAGCAATGAAGCATGAAGATTTATACATCCGTATTTCGGCAAAGAGAGTATGTCTTTAGGCAAAATTTGTCCAAATGCAGCCACTATAATACAGTCAGGATTATATTCCTTTATTTTTTTTATAAAATCGGACTCTCTCACCTTCTCCGGCTGCAATACATTGATTTTATTAACATCTGCAGCTGCTTTCACAGGCGAAGGAAGTATTTCCCTGCCCCTCCCCTTTGGCCTGTCGGGCTGAGTAACAACAGCAGTTACCCTATGACCCGATTCAATCAGCCCCTTCAATGTTGGAACGGCAAAATCCGACGTTCCCATAAATACAATATTCATTAATTTTGGCTAAAGGTTAAAAACCTCTACACTGTTTTTCATCCTATTATAATCATGTATAAAAATCAAGATTAGTTTGTCTTTTTAAATGTATGCCGCGTATAAAATATCTATACCGATAGATGGGCTGCAATAACAGCCTGTCCGAGCGATATTCCGCCGTCATTTGCAGGAATATCGTTATGGATGAAGGTTTCGAATTCAGGGCTTAATTTATCCAATGTCCTGTCCAGTAGAAATATATTTTGGAAGCATCCTCCGCTCAAGACCACCTTATCGATTCCGGTATCGCTGTTTATTTTTCGGCACATCTCAACGATTATATCGGATAGGGTATTATGAAACTTTGCCGATACTGCAGGAGGGTCAACGCCATTTAATAAATCAGTTACAATTTGTTCAATTAATATCCTTGTATCAATAATTAACGGCCGATGGCTGACGACCGATGGCTGATAGCTATAGGAATCTTTAACTGATTTATCCGCCATCATCTCCAATCTAACGGCAGCTTCGCCCTCATAAGTAACCTTATCTATTCCATTAAGGAGGAAAGAGACTGCATCAAAGAGTCTCCCTGCGCTGGAAGTCATAACAGTATTAAGGCGGTTGTCTATCATTTTAAGAATATTTTTTATACGCCGAAGTCCGATGGCCGATGGCTGAAGAAAAGGCATGTCCATTTTCAAAAAATCTATTCCATAAGCATCGTATAAATGGCTTAATGCCATACGATACGGTTCTTTTACGGCTTTATCGCCTCCGGGAAGCGGGACATATCTAAAATAACCAGCCCTTTCGAATCCATTATAATCTGCGATTAAAAACTCTCCCCCCCATATTGCTCCGTCCGTTCCATAACCTGTTCCATCCCATGCAACGCCTATGACCTTTTCTTTAATATGATTTTCGGCCATACAGGATGCAATATGGGCATGGTGGTGCTGGATAGGAATAGTGACGAGCGATTGGCGATGGGCGATGAGTTCTTTGGAAAATTTTGTTGTCCAATAATCTGGGTGCAAATCATGGGCAATAATAGCCGGCTCGACTCTGAAGCTGTTTTTTAGATTTTTAAGGGTCTCTTTATAAAATTGTGCGGCCTCATAATTCTCCAAATCGCCTATATGCTGGCTAATGACGGCATAATGTCCTTTTGTTAATGTAAAGGTATTTTTCAACTCGCCTCCGCATCCGAGTATTTCCGGCATTTCTATTCCAAGGTCTATTGGATTTGGCACATATCCCCTCGACCTCCTGATAACACCTTTTGTTTTTTTATGCCCTCTAACTATGGAATCATCCACACGCATATATATATCCCTGTCGTGCAGTAGAAAGAAGTCCGAAATATTCGATAACCTATCTATTGCCTCATCATTATCGATTACTATCGGTTCATCGCTCAAATTTCCGCTGGTCATGACTAATATTCGCGGCTCGGAATGAAGTAAAAGATAATGCAGCGGCGTATATGGAAGCATTACACCAAGATAATTATTATCAGGCGCAATATATTTTGAAACAGAAATACCGGTTAGTTTTGGAAGAAGGACAATCGGCTTTAATTCTCCATTAAGCAATTTTCTACTTCGATCCGATACTTCGCATATCTTTCCTACAGTATCCATATCGGAACACATTATGGCAAATGGCTTGTTGCTTCTCTTTTTTTTCTCCCTCAATCTCCTTACAGCATTGTCGTTTGAGGCATCACAGGCAATATGAAATCCACCAAGCCCCTTTATTACCCCGATAGCCCCATGTTTCAATAATTCAACTGCGCTCTTCACAGGGTCTCTTTCATTAACTTGCAACTTGCAACTTGTAACTTGCAACTGTATTTTCGGCCCGCATTTCGGACAGGCATTCGGCTGGGCATGGAATCTCCTGTTAGAAGGGTCATGATATTCCTTTTCACACTCATTGCACATCTTAAATTTTGACATGGTTGTTTTGGATCTGTCATAGGGTATATCCGATACAATCGAATATCTTGGTCCGCAATTTGTGCAGTTTATGAATGGATATCGATAGCGTCTATCGGAAGGGTTTAACATCTCGGAAAGGCAGTCGGGACAGACGGCAATATCCGGGGATATTAGGGCAAATTTACCATCCGGCAGGCTCTCCCGGACATCAAAGGAGTTATAACCGCACAGGTTAAAGCCTTCGGTTATCAAAATATTTTCAATCTTAGAAAGAGGAGGGGCTTTTGATTTAAGGAGGGAAATAAATTCTTCTAACTTTTGAATCTCTCCTTCAACATCTATTATTACGCCTTCCGATGAATTTAGACAATAACCTTTTAATCCAAGAGATGTTGCCAGGCGATACACAAAGGGTCTAAAGCCTACCCCCTGGACAATGCCGGTTATTTTTATCTCTCTTCGAACCCTTTCAGCCAATCGCACCACCTGTCAAGTCCATCTCCGGTTCTGCAAGAAACCTCGAATATATTCAAATCCGGATTTATCTCAAGAGATTCTTTTTTAATTTTGTCTATACTGCAGTCTGTATATGGGAGGAGGTCTGTTTTATTTATAATTAAAACCTTTGCTTCCATGAATATGCCGGGATATTTTTTAGGCTTATCTTCTCCCTCCGTTATACTTAACACAACAGCCTTTATATCCTCTCCGAGATTGAAATTTGCAGGACAGACAAGGTTTCCTACATTTTCTATAAAGAGGAGTCCAAGCCCGCTTAATGAGAAATCCCGTAAAGCCGTCCTTACCATATTGCTGTCAAGATGGCAGGCGCCGTTGGTATTTATCTGAATTACCCTTGCGCCGGTCTTTTCTATCCTTTCGGCGTCCCTTGCCGTTGCAATATCTCCTTCAATCACTCCAATAGAGATTTTGCCGTTACATGCCTTTATCGTTTTTTCCAGCAGGGATGTCTTGCCTGCGCCGGGCGAGCTTATGAGATTTATAACAAAGAGTCCATTTTCCTTAAAGATTCTCCTGTTCTCTTCCGCAATACTCTCATTAGCCTTTAATATATTAGATACAACTTTTATCCGCATTATTCCGCCTCTAATTCTTCTATTTGAAGCTCCTTTCCGCCAATCAGGCCAATTTTATTGCCATTACACCTTTCGCATACGAATTGATAATCTTTAATCCTGAAATCGGCGCCGCATTCCTTGCATCTTCCCATTAAAGGCATATACTCTATCGAGAGTTCGGCATCTCTTGCAATCGTATTTTTCTTTATTGCCTCGAAACAAAAATTTATGGAATCTACAACCACCCCCGACATCTCTCCGATTTTCAACTTTATCTTCGTAATCCTTATCAAATTATTTTTTCTAACTTCGGATTCGGCAATATCGAGGATATTCTGGACTATTGACAACTCGTGCATACTACTCCCATAGTCTTTCGGTCTTATCCACCATCTCTCTTAAAAGGGAGAGGGTCTTTTCAGCCTCTGCTTCATCGAGTTTCTGTATTGCCGAGCCTGCGTGGACAATCACAAAATCCCCTATATTGACATCCTCGAGAAGCATGAGGTTTATTTCCCGTTTTACGCCTCCAACCTCTGCCATGCCGAGATGCCCGTTTATTTCGATAACCTTCATCGGAACTGCTAAACACATATCTCATTAACTCCTATTTTTTTCAGTTCATCGATTATCAGAGCAATGATATTTGGAATCTTATCTTCGATTTCAGGCGTAAGCTCCATCCCCCAGTGGCTGCAATCCTTAGGTTGAACCGCAATTATGGTAGTATCCGGAATTTTGCCAAGAACCTTTTTTACCGTAAGGGTCTCGAGGATACCTATCTGATGGGGCGAAAACTTCTTTGGTATATTGGCGGATATATCTTCAAATTTAAAACAGTATAGAGAGCCGGGGGAATCATTACCTTGAATTGCATCCACTATGATTAGATGATCTACTCCATCGAATAGATTAAGCAATCCAAGCCCTGCCGTCCCTCCATCCATAATCTCCACATTTGAAGGAAATTTATAATCCCTCTGCAATTTTTCTATAGCCCTCACACCTACACCCTCGTCTTTAAGAAGGATATTGCCGACTCCAAGTATAAGTATCTTTGGTTTTGAATTATTCAAATTTAATCCCCGTCAAAAATACTGCGAGGTTTTATATCTTTGTCTTTCTTTGCCTCTTTCAGAGATGTCCTGAAAATTTCCTCCGATAGTTTCTTCTTTTTCTCCTGTTCCTTTTTTAAGTCGTCGAATTTCGTGGATGCAATCTTTTCCTTATCCTTCTTAACCTTGAGAATTGCATCGGCAAACCTATCTCCGGTTGACTGTTCTATTATCGGCTTGCGGGTCTCCAAAACCTCGCCTGTTATCCTGTCAACGACAAGAACCGCACCGCAGTCAGGGCATGCAATTTTTAACTCTTTGTCCATGAAATTATAAAAACCTTGACAGGATTAACAGGATAATCAGCATAAATTAAAGCAAATTATCTCTCTCTTAATCCTGTATATCCTGTCTAATTTAAGGTTCTTGTTTTGATTGGAGTATAAACTTTAGGGAGGCGGTTGTCAAGGTATGGAGGGGTTAGAGGAGAAAATTCTCCTCTAACCCCGATTACCGGTTAATTTTTTACAATATCTCTATACCTGTAACCGCCGAAGATAGATGCAATATTGCCGTTCTGAAGCTTGATGGTCTTCCAGACCTGCAGATAGATATGCAGAATAAATAATGTTATTATGCACCATAGATCGAAGTGGTGCCAGAATCGTATACCCTGCAAATCGCTGTGTATCCAGTATATCCAGTCGGTGCCGAGATGTATAAGGTTGGGCCACCACCACGAGGCATGGTATGCGGTAACATAGAGCGCAAAGCCTGTAATCATTATGTGAACGAAAAGGATATGAAAGAGCAGAAACATAAAACCGTCCACAGGCTCTATCCACCTGCAGTTTATGCTCTCCCCTTTTAATGTCCAGTAATATTTAAAATTTATCCACCCTTCTTTGATATTCTTCGGAGACGGGATCATGCGTCTCCAGTGGGCATGATAAGTAGAGAAGAATATCAAATATACGCCTATCATCAGGACTACATCAAAGCAGATGGCGGACAGGAAATGCAGAAACCTCATATTAGCCATAGTAAAAGTATTTACCGCCTCGCCCGGACTTCCCCAAAAAAATGGGTTATAGATGTAATAGCCTGTCACAGATAAGGCTAAAATCACAAAGAATCTCACCCAGTGGACAAGCCGCATAGTATTGTCGTATACATAAATCAACTCTTTTTGCGCCATAGAACCTCCTCAAAAAGCGTCAAAGAGTCAAAGTATCAAAGTGTCAGAGTAAAACACCGATGCAGAGACTCCGACACTATGAATCTATGACACTTTGAATCTGTATATTTCTCCCCCATCTTTATCAATCAAATGGACAGAGCAGGCAATACACGGGTCAAAGGAGTGAATCGTTCGCAGCAATTCCAAAGGCTGTTTTGGGTCTGCCACCGGTGTTCCGATAAGCGCCTGCTCATAGGGACCTGGATTACCATTAGTGTCCCTCGGCGAGCCGTTCCATGTAGTAGGAACGACACACTGATAGTTCTTAATTTTTTCTCCCTCTATCTCTATCCAGTGTCCGAGGGCTCCCCTCGGCGCCTCTGTTAATCCGATGCCAACCGCCTTATCAGGCATTTTATAGCTCGAATATGTCGCCGTATTCCCCATCTTCACATTCGCTATAAGCTCATCCAGCCATCCCTCCATCGCCTCGCCGATATAGACCGTTTCAAGCGCCCTCGCAGCAGTCCTTCCGAGTGTGGAGAAAAGGACAGTTGCCGGAAGGTTTAACTTTTGCAGTGTGGAATCGACAAGATTCTTCGCCTTCTCATTCCCTCTCGCATAGGCAACGAGCACCCTCGATAGCGGGCCCACTTCCATTACATTATCCTTTATCCTAGGCGATTTGAGCCAGCTATACTTATTTTCGATGTCGAGTCCCGTATACTCCGGAATAGTCTCGCCTATCTTCGGATTCTTTGCCCCGTTGTCTTTATACCATGAGTGCTTTACATGCTCCGTGCAGTCTTCGGGAGAAACCTCCACGATTTTACTCAAATCGCCGTTCATTATAGCGCCGCGCGGGAATAATTGTTTTAACGGATCGCCGCTGTTATCGAGGGGAAATGCGCCCCAGACAAGATAATTTTTCAATTGCCCGCCGATGCCTCCCCATTCAAGATAAAATGGCGCTACGGTAAGGACATCGGGTATATACACATTTTTAATAAAATCGTTTGCCTCTTTCAATCTGAACTTAAACTGCCCAAGTTTTTCAGGATTCAAATCCGCCACACAAGTTACACCGCCCACAATTGTTGACTGGGGATGCGGATTTTTTGCGCCGAATATAGCCATCATCTGAGCGATTTTCACCTGCATCTCCAGGGCATCGAGATAATGGGATACTGCCATGAGATTTGCCTCCGGCGGGAGCTTATATGCAGGATGCCCCCAGTAGCCGTTTGCAAACGGACCAAGCTGGCCGCTGTCTACAAATGCCTGCAGCTTCTTCTGCAGCTCCTTAAAATGGCTCTCGCTGTCCTTTGGAGAATTATTCGAATTGCTGGACAAAATCGCAGTCTTTTTTGGGTCTGCCTTGAGCGCGCTAACCACATCCACCCAATCGAGCGCATGGAGGTGATAGAAATGGACAGGGTGGTCATGTAAATACTGCGCCCCAAGAATCAAATTCCTGATAATCCTCGCATTGTCAGGAACCTTAATCCCTATTGCATCTTCCACGCATAATACCGACGCAATATTATGGACATAGGTGCATACACCGCATATCCTCTGGGTTATATACCAGGCATCCTTCGGGTCCCTGTTCTTTAAAAATATTTCAAAACCTCTAAACAGTGTTCCCGAACTCCACGCCTTAATAACCTTACCTCCTTCTACCTCAGCCTCTATCCTCAAATGACCTTCAATCCTCGTTACAGGGTCTATAACTATTTTCTGTGCCATTTCTATTCACCCCCTTCCTTTTTGCCCTCTTCCTGAGAGCCTGTTTTTTTGGTTAAAGTATATACTGCATGCGCCGCTATTCCCGCTGCTGCCGCCCCGGCCAAAGCAAAGCCGACATTGTCAACAGTTGTCTCCACCCCTCCGCCGCCCGGTATCCTTATACCCGGCAGTCTTTCGTAGAAGGGCTGCATTTTATCCCAGTAATCCGGCTCCGAGCATCCTACACAGCCGTGTCCTGCTGCAATGGGCCAGCTAATATCATTGTATAGAGCCCTCGAACAGTTGTTATATGTCTCGGGACCCTTGCAGCCCATTTTATAGAGGCAGTATTCATCTTTAGCCTCCTCCGAGCCGAACTCCTCTACAAATTGCCCTGCATCGAAGTGGGACCTCCTCGGACAGTGGTCGTGAATCCTCTCGTGATATGCGAATAACGGCCTCCCGTATTCATCTACATCAGGAAGCTTTCCGAACAGGAGATAATTCACCACTGTAGCAACGGAGTTTTTGGGATTGTGAGGGCAGGCAGGGATATTTACTGTCTTGATACCTATAGCATCCTTTACCCCTTTTGCACCCGTTGGGTTAGGATATTGAGCTTGAACACCGCCGTAACATGCGCAGTTGCCTACACATATCGTGGCAAAGGCATTGCCGCAGACCTCTCTCGCTATCTCGATGCCTGTCTTGCCTGCTATCGTAAGATAAATGCCGTTATCCTTCGTAGGTATAGCGCCTTCTACGAAACAGATATATTTCCCCTTTTCATCTTTGATTGTTTTTTGCAGATTTTCCTCTGCCTGTGTGCCGGCAGCAGCCATTATCGTTTCATGATAATCTATGGATAGGACATCCAATACTAATTCGCCTATGGACGGGTAAACGGTTCTGAGGAATGCCTCGCTGTCGCCTGTGCATTCTGCAAAATGGAGCCATACAACGGAGGGTCTCTTCGATGCCTTTTCGATGGCGCTTGCTATTTTAGGAATGTATGCCTGGGATAGACCGAGAACTGCAGCCATCTGACCGCAGAACTTTAAAAAATCTCTTCTATCGAGATTCCTTAACTTTAACATATTATCAATATTAATTTCTTCCATAAAAGCCTCCTATTAAATATTGACGATGGATTTAAGGCTCATTTTATATAATCACCTCCTTTACAGGCAAAAAAGTTAAAATTTGATAGTAATATATATACCTAATTCCCCTTTGTCAACATCTAAATTGCATAAAAATATTTAGAGAAAGATGTTTTTTTCACTGTAAATATGGTATAAATATTTAAAATTGTCCATGTCAGTTTTTGCTTTTAAAAAGTAATCGGGGAAGAGGAGTATTTTATGAAAGCTATTAAAGGGAAATATCATCATGGTGTTGTATATTTGTTAGAAAAAATTTGTATGATTTATTGTGAAAGTAGCCATCACTCTTCCTCTGCCATCGAAGGAGAGAAAGGGTGAGAGTTTGGTTTTTTATTAGCTGGTGTGACAATTTCTATTAATTATCAAATGGCTGAATATAAAGAGGCTATTAAAAACTGGCCGGAGGATGAGAGACCGAGAGAGAGGCTTATTAAATATGGCGCTGGATCACTGTCCGATGCGCAGCTCCTTGCCATTATATTGAGGACAGGCAATAAAGATAGGAGCGCCGTTGATTTGGCAATGGCATTGATAAGTAAGTTTGAAGATTTCCGTTCTATGGATTCTCTCGGTATTTTAGAACTGTGCAAAGAGAAGGGCATTGGCGCCGCTAAGGCTGCTCAGATAAAGGCATCCTTTGAGATAGGGAAAAGGATGCTTTCCGGCGGGAGCAAGGTAAAAGAAAATTTTAGAACCAGCGAAGATGTGGTTAATTATTATATCCCGCTGATGAAAAATTTAAAAAAGGAAATTTTTAAGACAGTCCTTTTAGATAGTAAAAATAAAATGTTAAAAGATGTAGGTGTTTCTGAAGGCTCCCTTACGGCCTCAGTTGTTCATCCGAGAGAAGTTTTTAAAGATGCAATAAGAGAATCTGCTGCTGCAGTAATCCTTGTTCATAATCACCCAAGTGGAGACCCATCACCAAGCCGGGAAGATATAGAAATAACACAGAGGCTTGTTAAAAGCGGCGAGATAGTCGGCATAAGAGTTCTTGACCATGTAATAATCGGCGATGGAAGCCATTTCAGCTTTCTGGATAAGAAGATGATTTGAAGTGTAGGGATATACTGCAAAAACCTTTTTCTTCACTTCCGTTATTTTTTCTTTTGCCCTTTTTATAATTTAAATGAACAAAAGAAAAAATGCGGTGAGAGGAAAAGTTATATAATCCACCGGAAAAGTCGTTCGGAAAAAGTTTTTGCAGTATACTATTTTTATGAATTTTATTAAAGACTCATTATTGGAGAGTGCGGAGTTGAAAAGGACTGTTGCAGGGACAATGGCCGGCGACATTCAAAAGGCTATCGATACTATCGGCGACGCCTTAAAATCGGGCAGGAAAATATTGCTCATGGGTAATGGCGGGAGCGCTGCGGATGCACAGCATATTGCAGCGGAATTGGTCAGCAGGTTTAAGAAGGAAAGGAGGGCAATCCCTGCAATATCCCTCTCGACGGATACATCAATCCTTACCGCTATCGGAAACGATTATGGTTTTGAGAAGGTCTTTGAAAGACAGATAGAGGCATTGGGTGAAAAGGGGGATGTGGCAATCGGAATCAGCACAAGCGCTAATTCGGAAAATGTCTATAGGGCTATGAAGCTGGCAAAAGAAAAAGGGCTTGTAACTATTGGTTTACTTGGGAACGACGGCGGTAAGATAAAAGAACTTTCGGATATAGCCCTCATTGTGCCTTCGAAAAATACGCCGAGGATTCAGGAGACCCATATTACTATCGGTCATATTATATGCGAAGGAGTTGAGAGGAAAGTATATGAACAGCAGACTTAAAGAGGTTTTGTTAAATAGCAAGGGACTAAAGGTGATGGTTATAGGCGACCTTATTCTCGATGAATATATATGGGGTGATATTGACAGAATATCGCCTGAGGCGCCGGTTGGCGTGCTGGAATGCAAGTCTGAGAATAGCGCACTTGGCGGTGCGGCAAATGTAGCAAATAATCTAAAAAGCCTTGGCTGTAAGGTATATTTAATCGGGACAGTAGGGAGGGATGAAAAGGGCAAGAAATTGAAAAGGCTTTTTAAGAAGATAGGGATAAATCAAAAAGGTGTCGTGGAAGATTCCGATAGGCCTACTACCAATAAGATACGGGTGATAGCGCACAGCCAGCAGATATTAAGGATTGATAAGGAAGACAGGAGGACTCCGAATAATCATATAAAGGATAAATTAATTAACTATATAGAAGAAATAATGCCGGATGTTGACGGCGTAATTTGTTCCGATTATGGTAAAGGCGTTCTCGGCAGCGATTTAATAGCCGGCATTACAAAGGCTGCCGGAAAACATGGAAAAATGGTTATTGCAGACCCAAAGGGGAGCGATTACTCAAAATATAAAGGCATAAATATAATCACCCCTAATAAAAAAGAGGCTTCGGAGGCTTCAGGAATAGAAATAAATGATGAAAATGGAGTAAAGACCGCCGCCAGACGGTTATTTAATATATTTAAAGGCGATGCCTTATTGATTACAAGAGGCGCGGAAGGAATGTCTCTGTTTCAAGGGAATGGAAAGGTAACCGATATACCGACCGAGGCAAAAGAGGTATATGATGTTACCGGCGCCGGGGATACGGTTATCAGTGTATTCGGGATGGTTGCATTTGCCGGATATGATGTAACAGATGCGGCAAGGCTCGCAAATATTGCCGGAGGCATAGAGGTCGGCAAGGTCGGGACATCCGTTGTTACGAAGGAGGAGATAATACATTATCTCGAAGAGGGGGAATTGAGGGCGGGCGGAAAAATAGTAAGTTACCCTGAATTAAATCGGATAGTGAGTCTTGCAAAGAATAAAAAGAAGAAGGTTGTTTTTACGAACGGCTGTTTCGACCTCCTGCACATCGGGCATATAAAATACCTCCAGCAGGCAAAGAGCTACGGCGACCTTTTAATAATCGGATTAAATGATGACAGTTCCGTAAGAAAGCTGAAGGGACCAAAGAGACCCTTAATCGAACAGGATGAAAGAGCTCATCTGATTGCAGCGCTCGATTGTGTGGATTATGTCGTGCTCTTTTCGGAGCTTACCCCTGATAGACTGATAAAGGGTATAAAGCCGGATATTCTTGTCAAGGGCGGGGATTATACAAAGGCTCAGGTGGTAGGGAGGGATTTTGTAGAGAGTTACGGAGGAAGAGTGGAGATAGTCCCTGTGGTGGAGGGAATGTCAACATCGAATATAGTCAAGAAGATAATGGAGAAATACAGTTGATTATAGTGAACGAAAAAAGAAAGTTGTCATTCCGAACCCTTCGCTCTGTCATTCCGAACCCTTCGCTCTGTCATTCCG
>CAYMMR010000036.1:0-5337 GCA_964391545.1 uncultured Nitrospinota bacterium
TCATAAAAAATCAGTGTCCATCAGTGTCAAAAAAATTTTATAATTTCCTATACATTAAAGAAAAGGAGAGCGATTATGAAAGGAAATGCAGAAGTAGTCAAATCTTTGAACAGGGCTTTGGCGATGGAACTGGGGGCAATAATGCAGTATCTGCATCATCACTGGACAGGCGAGGGCATGGAGAGCCAGACAATACTCCCGCTCTTCAAACAGATAGGAATGGATGAGATGAGACATGCTGGTATGATAGCAGAGAGGATAAACTTTCTCGAAAGCGACCCGACCCTGACGCCTTCCGATGTTCGTAAATATGGCGACCTAAGAAAGATGATGAAAGACGACCTTGCAGGCGAATACGAGGCAATAAAATACTACAAAAAAGTTATCAAGCTCTGCGGCGATGCCGGAGATTCCACTACACGGCTGATGATGGAGCAGATACTCTCGGATGAAGAGAAGCACGCCGATATATGGGAGACGACATTGGCTAAGGGGAAGTAAGCTATGCTTATTAAAAACATCGCCCTCTTTTTACTCATAACTATCCTTTCATCCTGCGCCTCTGCTCAGATAAACAGAGAGGCGGCAATTACGGTCAGGCTCGAAAAGATTAAGCCGGACGATTTTTTCCTTAAAGAGAAAAAAATCAATCACCCCTTTATATTCGAGGAAAACGAGCTGCAAAATATTCTTAATTCACTTTTCTTTTCCGAGAGGACGGGTTTTTCGAGCTGGGGAGACGAGAGAAAATTATTCGCTGCGGAAGATTTAGGAAAAATAACGAATTCATTGAAAAAAGGGCTCGAATCCGCAAAACCCGATGAAATCGTAGTCTTCGAGGTAGGAACCATTGACGGCAGAACAGAGGGAGAGGTCTTTGTATCCGGCGCTCTGAATTTAAGATTTAACCGCATTAACGGGATACCCTTTTCGGTCGAGAGAGAGGCGACAGGAATGCCGCCGAGAGGCGAATTCTCTTATTCTTCCGATAACTATAAGATTATACCGCACATCGCCCATGCCTACTTTATATCAAAGGAGTTCTTCGGCAAAGAATTTAAACATTTAAACTGGGTAATCGCAGCCGGAAATACAAATGATACACTTCAAACGGGCGCTGTTCCGCCACAGCCTGCAATCTCTCCCCCTAAAACAAAAGAAGGAGTTACCATTCCAGAAAGGCTTCGAGTCTTGAAGGATCTAAATGACAAGGGACTTATCTCAGAAGGCGATTACGAAAGAAAGAAAAAGGAAATCCTCGACAGCCTGTAAAAGAAATAGAACACAGATAACACGGATTTAACCGATTCACGCAGATTTTTTTAAGAGTTATTGTTTTATCTGTGAAAATCTGTGCCATCCGTGTTATCCGTGTTCTATATTTTTTTGTTGCCAAATAAGAGGTTAAATTATGAATCCTACGCTTTTAGTAGTCGAAGACGACGAGGTAATGTGTAAGACCATTGCCGAGGTTTTTGAAAAAAAAGGCTTAAGGGTGTTGTCCGCCAAAAGCGGCGAAGATGCAATGAGCCATCTGAAAAAAGAGATAATAGATTTAGCCCTTATAGATTTCAGGCTTCCCGGAATGGACGGCCTGGCGCTTTTAAAAACCATCAAGGAAATAGACGATGGGATAATGCTTATCGTTATGACCGCATACCCCGAGGTGAAGATGGCTATATCCGCAATGAAGTCGGGCGCCTATGATTACATAAACAAGCCCTTTGAATTGGAGGAATTGAAGCTGCTCATCGATAAGGCACTGGAAAACCGCAAGATGAAATTCGAAATTCTGAGACTCCAGAGGATTAAATGCGAGGAGGACTATTTTGGAGAGATGATAGGAACGGGCAGCGCCTTCAGCGAATTGAAAGAGTTCATATTGAAGATTGCAAAAGCCCCGAAGACGCCCGTCCTGATTCAGGGAGAAAGCGGCGTAGGCAAAGAGCTCGTGGCTAATGCAATCCACCGGAACAGCGACAGGGCAATCAGGCCTTTTCTTAAAGTAAACTGCAGTGCAATTCCCGATACGCTGCTGGAGGCGGAGCTATTCGGCTATGAAAAAGGGGCATTTACGGATGCGAAGCAGAGCAGGAAGGGGCTATTCGAGTTATCCGATGGAGGGACGCTTTTCCTCGACGAAATCGGAGATATGAAGCCGCACATACAGCCGAAGATACTCAGGGTTATCGAATATCAAAATTTCAGAAAAATCGGCGGCAATAGGGATATACAGGTGGATGTCCGGATAATTACCGCTACTAACAGAGACCTGAAAACAATGGTCGAGAAGGGGCTGTTCAGAGACGACCTCTATTACAGATTAAAGGTTATGACGATTAATGTCCCGCCTTTAAGAGAAAGGAGGGAAGATATAATTCCTATCGTTGATGTTCTCGTAAAAAACTATAACGGTCTCTTCGGAAAAAATATAAAAGGACTATCCGATGACGCAATAAATCTCCTTTACGATTATCATTGGCCCGGAAATATAAGAGAATTAAAAAATGTAGTCGAGAGGGCGTGTATATTGAGCAACTCCAACACGATCCTTCCCTCTCACCTTCCCGAAGAATTGAAGAATATCAAAAGGGATTCAAAGGGACTCCCGGCTCACGGAGATTTGAAAAGTCTATCGTATGTCGAGAGAAGCCACATAACAAAGGTATTAAGAGAAGTCGGCGGAAACAAATCCTCGGCTGCAAAAATCCTCGGCATATCACGGCTTACCCTGAGAGAAAAAATGAAGAAGTATGGCATCGAAGAATCCGGCTGATAAAATACTTACCACCCCTTCTGATAAATAACTTACCAGAATTCTCCAATTACCGCTTTCCATTCTAAATCTCAAATCTAAATTTCTAAATTTTTATTCAATCATACCTGACTGATTTATTTAATCGAACAACCCTCTCACTCCAAATTCTGCATCCTCCAAATTTTAATAAGGCACGGCACTTGCTTTTATTCTCCAACCAAACAGTTTTGTTCTTGCAAGAAATTATAAAAATATTTTTGACACTGATGGACACTGATTTTAAGTATGATTCTTTACTGTTTTTTTATCTGTGTGAATCATAACTTATCCGTGTTCATCTGTGTCTAAATCTTTTTCTTTTGTTCATTGGAACCGGTTCCCCGCTGATAATTCCGGCATCAGTTACCATTTCCCTTGTGCCGGGTTACCTCCTCAAGCGGGGAGCCAAAAAAATTATAGGAAGGGGGGTGATGGAAAGATTTAACTGTGGATTGGGAATTGCGAATTGTTAATTAATAGGAGGGAGGAAGGATATGAAAAAAGGATTGTTTTTGGGAATAGGATTATTTTTAATTACACTTCTGCTATCTCCATCGGCTTATGCCGAGATAAAGATAAGCGACAGCTTCAGCCTTTATGGAGACGGAAGGGGAAGATTCGAGTTGGATGACAGGAAGACTACTTCTGCTACTCAGGAGAGAGACAGATTCAGGTATCGCTTAAGAGTTGGTTTTAAATACGCAGCCAATGAGTATGTCGAGTTAGGCGCCAGATTAGGCACAGGCGATACATTAGATGCAAACTCGCCTCATGTCGTATTCGGCAGCGATAGGAATAATGACAATCACTCCAACTCGTCTGCCCCTTATGCGCTTACCCCGGATTGGTTTACGATTAATAAAGCTTACATTAAAGGAAAATATGCAGGCGGCTTTGCATGGATTGGCAAGGAATCGATGCCTTTCTGGAAACAGAATGAATACTTTTGGGACGACGATATTAACCCGGAGGGAATTGCAGCAGGATACACAGTAAAAAATCTTGGCCCCCTTTCTATAACTCTTCATGGCGGTTACTTTATGCTGGATGAAGGAGGGTGGTTTACCTCCGGTAAAGGCGACCCTGATGATGATATGACTACCTATCAAATCGTGGCAAGTGGAGGATTCAGTCCCGCTGACTTTACTCTGGCTTATGGCGTTCTGAACACAACCGACGGCGCTTCAGCGAGGAGCCAGGGCGCTACTACGACCACAAACAACTCATACACAGATTCGAGCATTGAGGTTAAAATTAAGGCAATTCCAGGTGTGGGACTCAATGTAGGGTATGATTATTACAACTCCGATGCAAAGACGAAAAGCAGCGGCAGTGTTATAACCGTTGGGGCTTCTTACGGGAATCTCTTCGCTAAATTTTATTCCATAGACATTGATACAAACGCAGTAACTGCCTTTGCGCAGGACGATTGGGCAAATTACTACAACGATATGAGCGGCTATGAGATTAATCTCGGCTACAAGTTTACAAAAAACATAAATGCAGACATAAAGAGATTTGCTGCGAGCAAGAAAAGCAATACGAGCATTTATGAAAACAGGACACAGATTAATCTCAATGTCAGCTTTTAAAAAGTGTAAATGTAAGTGTAAGTGAAAGGAGGAATATTAGTGAGAAGGATTATTTCTGTTTTTGTGTTTACTGCTTACTGTCTACTGCTTACCGGCTATTCCGCCAATGCCTATGAGGCAGCATCGGTAGGCGATGGGGGAGCTATAACCGGAAAGGTTACATTCAAGGGAACCCCGCCGCCTCCGACGAAGATTCTCATGGCAAAAGACCCTGAGGTATGCGGAACCGGAGAGAGGATAATAGACCCTGTGGCAGTAGGCGGTAAAGGCGAGCTTAAAGATGCTGTGATTTATATTGTGGGAATAGAAAAGGGAAAGGCATGGAAAGGAGAAAAGTTTCATCTTGACCAGAAAGGGTGCAGGTTCCTCCCTTATGTAGGCGTAATGGAGAATAAGAAGAAGCTCGAGGTTACCAGCAACGACCCTGTCCTCCACAATATCCATACCTATGAAATAGTGGGGGAGGTCCGAAGGACGATATTCAATGTGGGGCAGCCGAATCAGGGATTTACCTTCGAGCAGGAAGTAAAGCTCAGAAAGAGCAATACCATGAAGGTTGAATGCGATGCCCACAACTTTATGCATGCATGGCAGTTAGCGCTGGAAAATCCTTACTATTCAGTAACGGCTGATGATGGCGCTTTTAAGATTGAGGATATTCCGGCAGGAAGCTATAAGGTTAAGGCATGGCACCCTACCTTTGGCGAAATGGAGAAGGATGTAAATGTAACGGCTAAGGGGAAGGTGGATGTGGAATTTGAGTTTAAGAAGTAAACCCCTCACCCTGCCTCTCCCCTCTGGGGAGAGGAGAAAGGTGAGGGGAAAATAAGGGAGGTGAAATTTATGGTAAAGAGTTTTTTTGCAGTATTGGTTGCAGGTTTTTTCTTCTTTGTGCCTATGGCGGTCTATTCTGCCGATGATATAGGACCGCTGCCCGAAGAAAATGCG
>CAYMMR010000036.1:5347-13384 GCA_964391545.1 uncultured Nitrospinota bacterium
TATTCTTCGACCGCCGCCTGTCCGGCGATGCAGCTCTTTCATGTGCTGACTGTCATAATCCAAAAGATGGATTTACAACGACGAAGCCGTTATCGGACGCATATCCCGGCTCGAAACACTGGCGGAATGCCCCTACACTGCTCAATATTACTTATAAAAAGGGCGGGTTCGGATGGGATGGCAGACTTATGGATTTAGACGATATGCTGAGGGATATGATTACCGATTCCATGAATATGAATATGGACATGCAGATTATGCAGGAGAGGTTGAAGCAGGACCCCGAGATTGTCCAACTCACGAAGGAGGCTTATGGAGATGTTGGATGGGGAAAGGGCGGCATGGGCACATCTATAAGGGGTGAGATGACCCATTATGTAGCGAGGAATGCGCTTATTCAGTTTCTCAAAACCCTGACGCCAAAATCACACTTCGATAAGGGCAATCTATCTTCGAAGGCAAAAGAGGGGATGGAGCTATTTAAGGGAAAGGCAGGATGTATCCAGTGTCATAGCGGTCCATATTTCTCCGATGGCAAGCCGCACAATACGGGTGTTGCGGAGAATCCCGAGGTATTCAAAGACCCGACGAGGCACTTCACTTATGTAGCATATATGATGTTCATGGGTGTTGATAACAGGATGAACTGGAGAAGGGATATTGGTTATTACACCATATCCAAAGACCCTAAAGATATAGGCAAGTTCATCACGCCTACATTGAGGGAGCTTAAACATACAGCGCCGTATATGCACAACGGGACACTCTCGACATTGGATGATGTAATCGAGTTTTATAATATGGGCGGCGGCGAAGACCGTCCCGGACTTAAAGACGCTGCAATAAAGCCTCTCGGTCTCACAGTCGGTGAAAAAGCGGCATTAAAGGAGTTTCTCTTGAGTCTTAGCAGCGACCCTGTAGTAATCGAGGCGCCTAAGATTAATATGGAGTATAAGCCGCTTCCGGATTGGAAAACGGCAAAAAACTAAAGTGTCAAAGAGTCGAAGTGTCATAGTATCAAAAATTCTCTGACTCTTCGATACTTTGTTACTCTGACACTTAAAAATGGAAGGAGGCGAAAGAGATGAATATTAAAAGAAGTGTCATTCTGATTTTGGCAGCAATGTTTTTAGCTGCCGGTGGTATTGTCTTTGCGGACGGCGACCCGGATTTCGACCCGCCGTTAGCCCCGCTGCCTGCGCATCCGCCGATACCAACGGATAATCCGTCGGGCAAGAATGTCTATCCATCGAAGATGGATGCAAAACAGGAATTGGGGTATCTTCTCTTTTTCGACACAAAGGTTTCCGGAGATGCCAGTATAAGCTGCGCAACTTGCCATCATCCTGATTTGGGATGGGGATTTAATGACCCTATAAGCAGGGGTTATCCCGGGACCGTTCACTGGAGGAATTCGCAGACAGCAGTAAACTCCGGTTATCTCAATAAAATATTCTGGGAGGGAGGCACAACGAGCCTGGAGGCACAGGCGCCTGTTGCGGCAGAAGGCGGTGTTGCAGGGAATGGCAGCAAAGATATGATGGAATCCCGCCTGAGGCTTACACCCGAATATGTGAAGAGATTTAAAGAGGTCTTTGGAACGGAGTGGCCCAATATAGAAGACGCTTATGGAGCAATGGCGGCATTCGAGAGATACCTCTCACAGCCCGATACTCCCTTCGATAAATTTATGAAGGGTGATAAGAATGCCCTCTCCGCAAAGGCGCAAAAGGGACTGGAATTATTTAAGGGTAAGGCAAACTGTCTCGAGTGCCACAACGGACCAATGCTTACCGATGAGAAATTCTATGATATAGGCGTGCCAGACCCTCCTGAGTTCGAAGAAAACGGCATCCAGCAGGTAACCTTTAGATACCAGTTTTATGCAAAGGGTTCTGCAGAAGATGTTTACAGGACATACAAATCCGACCCGGGTATCTATTTCAAGCAGAAGAGGCTCGAGGACAGGGGAAAGTTCAGAACTGCCCCTTTAAGATATACGAAATACACTGCCCCTTATATGCACAATGGAGTTTTATTTACTCTTGAGGAAGTAATAGATTTCTATGACAAAGGCGGCGATGTGGATAGATGGGGGAATAAGACAAAGATTTTAAAACCCCTAAAACTTACAAAGGACGAGAAAGAGGCATTGAAGGAATTTCTCCTGACTTTGAGCGGTGAGGAGATAAAAATACCGGTGCCGAAGCTGCCCGAGTATGCAGCAATGCCGGATTGGCAGCCCAGGAAATAAAGAAAGGGGCAAGGGGCAAGGGGCAAGTAAAAACTTGACCCATGACCCATGACCCTCATAATTATTGGGAGGTGAATCGTAATGAGCAAAAAAGACGAAGGATGTTTATTCGAGTGTCTTGCCAGCAGAAGGCAGTTTCTTTTAAGCAGCGGTATTGCCACTGCAACCGTCCTGCTTGGCATACCGGGTTTTAAAGCAGGCAAAGCCGAAGCCGTTATTGCGGCATATCCGAGACAGAAGATCGGAAAACTGAGCGCGCTTAAACAGGATGAGCCTGTCCTGTTCGAGTATCCATCGAAGGATATTAAGAATATGCTTGTGAAATTAGGGACGGCAGCAGGCGGAGGCATAGGTCCAATGAACGATGTCGTTGCATTTAACCCTGTATGCACCCACATGGGAGGCTCGCTTGCCAGGGCTTACAAGGCAGAATACAAGATTCTCGGACAATGCCCTTTCCATCAAAGCACATTTGATTTGACACGGCACGGGATAATTATCAGCGGCCATGCAACAGAGAGTCTGCCCCAGATTCAACTGGAGGCAGAGGGCGACGATATTTACGCCACTGCGGTAATAGGATTGGTTTTTGGAAGAAATAGCAACATATAAAAACACAGGGGTTAGGGGGATAGGGTTTAGGGGTTAGTTTTTTTCTAATCCCTAATCCCTAATCCCTAATCCCTGCTTTTAAGGGAGGTGTATTTAATGGCTACTCCATATTATATATCAGAAGATAAAGTTCCTCTTCCGCCGCCGGATGCGGAGGTCTTTACTACCTGCTGCGATTACTGTATCGTTGCCTGCGGCTATAAGGTCTACCGCTGGCCCGTAGGCAGAGAGGGCGGAGTAAAGGCAGGCGAAAATGCCTTTAAAAAGAATTTTCCGGTGGGTCCCCTCGGAAGGTGGGTAAGTCCCAATCAGCATAACATCGTGATAGCGGACGGCAAACCCCATAATGTTGTTATCGTTCCGGATGAAGACATAGAAGCTGTTAATCTGACAGGCGATGCGAGTATCAGGGGAGGTTGTATTGCACAGAAGGTCTATAACCCGAATAAGCCTACCAGAGACAGGCTTCAGAGGCCTATGGTCAGGGTATTCGATACATTAATGCCCGTGAGCTGGGACTTCGCATTGGATGTATGCGCGGAGGTCTCGAAGCATGTCATAAAGAATCACAGTGAGAGCGCCTGGGCATGCAAAACCAACTCCTATCAGTTCATGGAGAACCTCTATGCAATTACACGCTTTGCCCTGAAAGACATTAATACCCCTGCATTTGCATGGCACGATTCACCGGCAATCGGCGAGGAATCGGCAGGGGTTGCCTTTGCAGGATTCCAGACTTTTGGTCCGGGTTACTGGGACAGGGCAAATGCCGATGTCCTCTTTATCTCCGGCACAGACCCCTTTGAATCCAAAACCATCCTCTGGAACGAATGGATTATGCCTGCTATTAAGAAAAGGGGGATGAAGGTCATTATGGTTCTCCCGAGGAAAACCGCAGGCGCTGCCTTTGCAGAGGCAAACGGCGGGCTTTTCCTCGATGTCTATCCTGGAACCGATACTGTGCTTCATAATGCCATTGCGAGAATCATCCTCGAAAATAACGGACAGGATATGGATTTCATAAAGAACTGGACATCGAACTTTGCAGGCGAGCAATGGGAGACAGAGTCGGGTTTCGGCAGGGGGACGAGGAATACCCACTGGCAGTGGATAACTACATGGGGAAAGCTCGAGGCAAAGGGTTTCGAAGACTTCAAAAAATGGCTCCTCGGAGAAAAGGAATTTGAAATAAATAAGGCATCGGAGATTACGGGTGTTTCCATAGATAAGATAAAGAAGGCTGCGGAGTTTCTCTCGAATGCAGATGGAAAAAAGAAGGTATCCTTTGCTTATGAAAAGGGGAACTACTGGTCGAATAACTACCTGAATACCACATCCCTCGGCTCACTTGCCTTAATTACAGGCTGCGGCAACCGCCCGGGCAGGATGCTCGGCAGGTTTGGAGGTCATCAGAGGGGAGGCCTCGGCGGAGGAAACTACCCGGGCAATAAATCCCCGGATAAGTTCGGCGGCAGGAGAAGGCTGACCATGGATTTGGACAGATGGCTGGAATCCGGGCATGTCAGGTTTGCATGGGTTGTCGGAAATACATGGCTCTCTGCCATGAACGGCTCACAATCTCACATGGATACCTTTAACCGACTGACCAGAGGAAACCCGCATCAGGTGATGAGTCTCCTCAAAGAAGATGTTATCGAGACCCTCAAGAAAAGGGTAGACAGCGGAGGCATGGTGGTTGTGAATCAGGATATTTATCTCCGTGACCCGATTGGGGCAAAGTATGCCGATATAGTCCTTCCCGCTGCTACATGGGGCGAGGATAATTTTATACGCGCCAACGGCGAGAGGAGACTCAGGCTCTATTCGAAGTTCTACGATGCGCCGGGCGAGGCGAAACCCGACTGGTGGATTGTCGCTAAATGGGCAAAGAAGATGGGTTTTGAAGGCTATGACTGGAAGGATTCGAATGAGGTGGCCGAAGAAGGGGCAAGGTTCAGCAGAGGGAGACAGGATAATAATTATGATGCGCTCGCATGGGTGGCTAAGAAAAACGGGATGAAACTTCATGACCTCCTCCGCAAATTCGGAACTACGGGCATCCAAACGCCTGCGGTTGTAGTGGATGCGGATTACAAATACGACAGGCCAGGCTGGGAATACACCATGCCCAAGAATATGCGGGATTCAAAAGACCTCCAGGCAGACGGTTATAAGGTAATCGGTGTTGCAAGGCTTCAGGATTCGGAATGGAAGCTCCCTGACGGTCATTTCGGCGCCCGATATATCGACCCGAAAAACCTGACAGCATTCAATACCCAATCGGGAAAGGCAAACTGGCTCAAGAGTCCGTGGGATGTCTTCTCGGATTTCTTTGAATTCACCAGGCCAAAGGAAGATGAGCTGTGGGTAACGAATGGAAGGGTCAATGAAATATGGCAGTCAGGCTTCGACGATGTCGAGAGAAGGCCATATATCACCCAGAGGTTCCCGGAGCAGTTTATCGAACTCCATCCGGACGATGCAAAGGCAAGAGGCATCGAGAGCGGCGATATGGTGGCTGTTTACAGCAACAGGGTTGCGGTATGGAAGGATTCAAACATGGGAACCAATGCCCTGGATACGAAGTTCGGCAATCTCCAGAAAGACGGGCATATAAAGCTGACGAACGCAAGCATCACCGCGGTGGCAATCGTTCAGCCTGCAGTAAAAAAAGGCGTGTCTTTTATGTATTTCAACCACCCGACACAGCCTGCAAATTCGCTGGTATCGAGGATTGTTGACCCCCTGACAAACCAGTATAGGTATAAGCTCGGGGTCGGAAGGGTGAAGAAAATCGGCGAATCGCCTTATAAACACGACTTCCGCAGCATGACCTTTGCGAGAAGGGATATTGTGTAACCTTTACTCCTTACCTCTCCCCTCAGGGGAGAGGATTAAGGCGAGGAGTGGTTTGAGTTAAGAGAGTAAAGAGGGAGGACAAAATCCTCCCTCTTTTTGTCTCTAAAGAAATTATAAAATTCTGAAACACGAATTTCACGAATATACGAATGACACGAATAAAAACTCAAAATTAAAATTCTGCTGTTAGTGGTCATTCGTGTAATTAGTCAATTCGTGCCATTCGTGTTCAAGTTTTTGTTTATGTCTTTAAAAGAAAGAGTTATCGAACTGCTTATAAATATTCTTAAAAACGGGAACGAGCCGGCAAGAGGGTATGCCGCGATTGCATTAGGAGCATTGAAGGCGCAGCCGGCAGTCGAGCCTCTTATAGAAAGATTAGCTAACGATGATGACCCTGATATAAGGGGAGAGGCTGCCCTGAGTCTTGGGAAAATTCTTTCTCCAAACCCGAATCACGAATCACGAATCACGAGCCGCATTAATGCCGTCAATGCCCTCACTGCATCCCTTAAAGACAACGATGCTATAGTAAGGCTCGATTCCGCTGCAGCCCTCGGCATGATAAAAGATTCCAATACAGTCGAGCCTCTTATCGAGACATTAAAGAGCGAAGATTTTCTTACCTATCCCTTCGGAAACGAGCTTGCATGGAACTATCAGGAGGATGTCAGGCATAAGGCAATAGAATCTCTCGGAGAAATCGGAGATGTCAGGGCAGTAGAGCCGCTTATCTCGATCATTAACAATGGATATAACGGTAATATAGGAGTTATATTCGATACCTTGAGCAAGATAAAAGACGATAGAGCCGTAGCCTTTCTCATGGAAAAAATAAAAGACGATAACCCTGCTATTCGCAGAATAGCAGCAAGGGCGCTCGAAAATATTGCGGATAATCAGGCAGTCATGGAGCTTCTGATAAATTCCCTGTTAGATAAAAACAACTCGGTAAAAATAACATCTGCAAAGGCATTATCGCGCCTCTCCGGCAAGATGATGGGAAGGATCATGGTTCCCCTGACCCTCTTACTGGGCGATAGGGATAAAGAAGTCAGAAAGGAAGTTGCCCGGATAGTCGCAAAAATAGAAAACGACACTGTTATTGAACATATCACGAGCCTGCTTAATGACGACGATGCAGAGGTAAGAATGACCGCAGCGGAGTTATTGGGAGATATTGGTAACGAAAAAGCGGTCAATGCCCTTATCGGACAGCTCGACGACGATGACGAAGTTGTTATGGAAGTTATATCTTCGTTAAAGAAATTAAAGGCACAGGATGCCGCAGAAAATCTCTTGTCCATAATAAAAGACAAAGAAAGAACGAAGGGGGTCAGAATCTCCGCCGCCCAAGCTGTTGCATGTCTCATGGAAAAGGACGACATAAAAAAATACCTCGGCAATATTGACGAGGAAATAAAGGCTTATATTATCCGTAATAACGAAAATAAAGAAATAAAAAAGACGGCAGACTCTCTTATAGCCGATTTGAAGGATGATGACCCTGCAGTGAGAAGGGAAGCTGTTATATCTCTCGGCAGCACAGGGGATAACAGGGCAATCGAGCCTCTTATCTCCGCCCTATTCGACCCGGAGAGGTTTATCGATATAAGAAGCGATATAGCAAAGTCATTAAAAAAGGCTTGTAGTGAGCGAAGCGAATCTATCTCTATTGTAATAAATCGTCTAATTGATGTGCTTAATGACACCAATTTATCGCATTATCACTGGCTCGCAGCAGAAGCCGTTGGAATTATTGCGAATGGGAACACAAATTTCACAAATATATGAATAGCACGAATAACCTCCCCTTGCACCCCCTCTTTAATAAAGAGGGGGAAGGGGGGATTTGTGTAATTCGTCAATTCGTGTCATTCGTGTTCATCTTATTCATGTTTGGAGTCGCTCCTGCTTTTGCCAATGAAAAGGAATTAGAAGACAGGGTGGCGGATTTAGAAAATAAACTCAAAAACATTTCATTAAGCGGGTATATGAGATTTCGCGGGATAAGCCAATATAACTTTGACCTGAATGAAGATAAATCGGATGACAATTACATAGATTTCGTGGATGTCAGGTCTTATCTGACTCTGGAGGCTAAAAAAAATAATATAAAGGGTGTAGTAAGCATAGATATAGCAGGAGATAATTTCAACGACGGAGTCATGCTTGGATATGACGACCCTGCAAAAAACAGGCCCGTAGATGTAAATCTCCAATACCTATATCTGGAATATAATAACTCCCCCTTAATCCCCCTTAATAAAGGGGGTCAGGGGGTTGTTGGGGATAGGGGGTTGTCTTTTTCT
>CAYMMR010000037.1:0-13274 GCA_964391545.1 uncultured Nitrospinota bacterium
CTTCTTCTGCCCTTTTCAGCTCTTCCTCTTCAGCCTTTTTTCTCGCTTCTTCTTCTGCAGATACGGCAGGCTTTTCGACAACAGGCTCCGGAGGCTTCTTCTTTGCACAGCCTACTGCATTTAACAGCGGCGCAGAAATCAGGGCAATGCCGCAGATAATAGTAAACAATTTCAAATTGCCGTTTCTCATCTTCACACCTCCTCAAATAATCATAGTTATAAATGTGAGCAAAAGAAAAGATATTAGACAGAGGGCACAGAGTATAAAGCAGGTAGAGGTAAAGGTATAGGCAGAGAAAAAACTTTATCTTTACCTGTGCCTTTACCTTATTTTTTTCTCTGTGTCCTCTGTGAACTCTGTGTCTAATTTTATAATTTCCAATGACAGATTTTTAAGGTGGAGACCTTCTGGGAAAACTCCAGATAAAAAAATATTTGCTCAACGAAATTTGTTTTTTGAAGTCCTGCATTTCCATATTTTTAAAATTATAATACCCCATACCCTCTATTTGTCAAGGATGATATTTTTCAAACTGCCTCAACAGCCATTTTAAAAATGTATTCACCTCTCCCTGATTTTTAAGATAATAATCCGATTCCGGACTGACGCCGATCGAAATAGATATACCCTTTCCTATTAATGCACAGAAGGCATCTTCGTCCGTTACATCATCGCCTATATAAACGGGAGTCATTCCTGCGCCCATTTCTTCGGTTATCCATTTCACCGCATCCCCTTTATCCCATACATCAACGGGCCTTATCTCAAGAACCTTTTTGCCTGCGACAATCCTGAAATCATCCTTATAATCACCTGCTATTTTATAAAAGAGATCAAAAAGCCTGCTTAAATGCTTCACATTCACCTTCCTAAAATGGATGCTCGCAGTAATACCCTTGTCTTCTATAAATATCCCCTGAATATCCGATAATGCGGTTTTCATCTTATCTATAAATTCCTTTAATAAATAATCGCTGACAGGCGAGAGGTGTCCTATGATTGTCTTTTCCCCATCCCAAACTTCGGCGCCGTGATTGCCCGCATAGATTATATCTTCGATTCCAACCATTTTCTTTATATCATCGAGGCTTCTCCCGCTTATTACTGCAACCGGAATATATTTTTTTAATCCGATTATAAGAGAGCGCATACTTCCGGAAATAACCGCCTTGTCGGGCGATTCGACAATAGGGGTGAGGGTTCCGTCATAATCTAAAAATAAAAATAGTTTTTTATTCTTAATGCCATCCGCCAAATCGTCCCTATGGTCAAAGAGATAAGAATCTCTTTCCTGCTTAACGGATGACATGGCAGACATCTCATGGAGAATATTCGAAATCCACCGGTAAATATCGTTTTCCTTTATCTGCCTCCTCACCATCTCCATTCTTATCTTCTTTTCTCCCTGCGGCATAATCAGCGCAGTCTTCATTGCCTCAGAAAAACTTTCGATATCATAGGGATTTACAAGGATTGCCCCTTCCAATTCATCGGATGCCCCTGCAAACTCGCTTAAGAGAAGGACTCCTTTCTCATCAACCTGCGATGCTGCATATTCCTTTGCCACGAGATTCATCCCGTCGTATATAGAGCTTATTACGGCAATATCTGCCATACGATAATAAGCTGCAAGCTCCCTGTGCTCTATCTTTTCGGAGATGTAGATAATCGGCTTCCACCTGCCTATTGAATACCTGCCGTTAATTTTTTTTTATAAGGTCTTCGACGGTTTCTTTATAACTCAGGTATGGCTCTTTCATCCTTGTGGGGACAGCAATCTGAATAAAGGTAAACCTGTTTATAAAACTCTCATATCTTTCAAAAAAGAGGTTAATCGCCTGGAGCCTTTTTATCAAAGCCTTTGTATATTCAAGCCTGTCCACCCCTATCCCTATGTAACCCTTAAATCTATATCTGCTCCTGATTTTCTTAATAGCAGCTTCCGTCCTTTGAGATAACGCCATAGAATTAAACTTTTCGTAATCCACACTTATCGGAAAGGCTTTTAGTTTTGTTGTGTGCCCGTTATAAGTAACAGACGATTGGCGGTAGTCTATATCCGCATTCAAACATTCTTTCACGCAGTCGAGAAAGTTTTTCACAAAGAGCGGAATCTGGAAGCCTATAAGGTCGCTGCCAAGCAATCCTTCGAGGATTTCTTTCGATTGAGGGCATATTCTGAAAACGCTCCAATCTGGCCACGGAATATGCCAGAAATGGGCGATTGTCAATTCCGGTTTTCTCTCTTTCAATATTCGCGGGACAAGACATAAGTGGTAATCATGTATCCATACAATAGAGTTTATTTCGGACTCATCGAAAACTGCTTTAGCAAAATAGAGATTTACTTTTTTATAATCCTCGAAGAATCTTCTCCTGAAATAAACCCTGTCGAGCGTGATATGGCAGAGGGGCCAGAGAACCTGATTAGAGTATCCATGATAGTAGTTTTCCGCCTCGGAAGGGTCAAGCCAGACCCTTTTCAATTTATAAGACGGATTCTCTGCAGGCATTTTTATACAGCTTCTGTCATCCACAACTTCTCTATCTCCGCTGCCGCTCCCCCATGCAACCCATGTCCCGCCTGTTACCCTCAAAACATCGTCCATAGCAGATGTAAGGCCGCCTGCAGGCTTTTCTATCCTGATGCCGGATTCCGTCTTTTTATGAATATAAGGCTCCCTGTTGGACACTATTATCAGAGAGCCGTCGTGTAAATTTTCTTCTAAAAATGCCTTTAACAATTCAGCCATTGCAATAACCTCGTGCCGTTACAACTTGATATGGACAACATAAGACGTCTGTATACTGCTATCCGTCTCAAAAAAGCAAAATTTATCTTTAGGCGAAATCAGTTATAACGGCACTCGTAAAACCCAAATCATGGCATAGCTGGATTTGGGAATTAAGAGAAGTTTGACACCAATAGTAATGTATGTTATACATTATACAGCATCCGACAGCCAAAAGAAAGGACTGTATATGAAAAGGACACAACTCTATATAGAAGAAAATCTATTTAAAATACTTCAAGATATCAGTCATGAACAGATGGTATCGATTTCCGAGCTTGTTAGAAAGGCTATCAAAAAGGCATATAGTAAAGAAACCCCTGCCAATGCCGATACTATAATGGAAAAGGCAGCAGGTATATGGAAAAACAGAAAGGATATTACATCTGCCGACAGCTATGTTCGACGAATGAGGCATGATACAAGAAGAGAAAGATTTGGCATTAAATGAAGATACTGATTGATACCGATGTATTGATAGAATACCTTAGAGGGAACGAAGTTGTTGTTAAAAAAATCAGAGAAAATTATAGCAAGGGAATAAGGTTTTGCTTTTCTCCGATAACTAAGGCAGAGATAATTGCAGGACTTAGAAAGGGTGAAGAAGAAATTACCTCGAATCTGTTCAGCTTGATGGAGTGTCTGAAGATTGACGATAAAATAGGGCATAAGGCGGGGGAATATATGAAGAGGTTCAAGGCTTCTCACAGTATGGAGATTGCAGACGCATTAATTGCCTCATCAGCTTACTTCAATAGCATTTCCCTCTGGACTTATAATAAAAAGCACTATCCCATGAGAGATATTGAATTTTACGATTAAGCATCTCTATGATCTTCATTCATACATTTCTGCAATTCATAACTCCAGAATACTCTTTCCCTTATTCTCCAGAGAATACCATACAGCAAGGTAATCCCTTATCTGCCTTGTTATAAGAAAATTATTTCTCACATATTCCCTTCCCGTCTCGCCCATACTCTTTGCCATATCGGGATTATTTAGAATCTGCCTTATCCTGAATGAAGTCCCCTCTATAGAATGAACGAGAAAGCCTGTAACTCCATTTATTATCTGAAGGGGGATGCCGCCTACCGCCCCGCCTATCACCGGCTTTCTTTTCCACATAGCCTCTGAAACCGTAAGCCCAAATCCTTCTTTCAGAGACTTCTGTAAAACTATAGTTGACGCCCTTTGTAAGGCATTTATATCTCTATCGCTGAATGGCGGCAATAACAGGATATATATATCAGGGTCATCGGCTGCATATTCCTTTACCTCGTTTAAAACCGCATCTCCTTCCGGGTCGTCCGTGGCAGGGCTTCCTGCAAGGATAAGCACGCAGTCATTATATTTTCTGACATCCCTGTAAGCCTTTATCACGCCTATAGGGTCTTTAAACCTGTCAAATCGTGAAACCTGTAGAATTATCGGCCTGTCCGCAGGTATCCGAAATTTATTTAGCGTCCCTTTTATCTCCTCATCCGAAATCTCCATATTTTTCTCGCTTAAAGGGTCTATTGACGGAGGGATGATAAATTCAGAGAGGGGCATTGCCTTTGTAAATTTAGACACCGAGAAGATAGCAGCCTCATACCTCTCGCAATACCGCCTGAGATACTCATAGACATCTTTTTGCGGGTTAGATACATCTATATGGCATCTCCATATCCATCTGCCCGATTTTCTAAATTCTATAAGCGGGACAGGCTGCGGGTCATGGATAAGAACTGCATCGGCATCGAGATTTACCCTTTCCGCATTCTTTTTATTAATCTCAAAGTGATAATCCCACATATCCTTTGTAATCTTCTCCATCCTGCCGTGAAGGGCATTATGAATCCTTTTTGTAATATCGAAAAATCTCTTGTCTCCCTCTATAATCTCCCACCTTGCGGCAATTCCTATTTCTTCTAAAATAGGGAGCATCCTGTGAAGTATCTCCGCAACACCGCCGCCGGAACGGGTGGAGTTGATATGGAGAAAGGCTCTGTTTTTTAAAACTCCGCAAAGCCTCATTATAAGAAGCAAATCCCCCTTTGGCGATATGCCGGAATATCTTTCCATTACTTTATAACCTCCATATCATTCCTAACCTCTGCCTCAAGAAGCTCCGATATATGCCCTCTTATTTTTTCTATATTGTGCATAAAGGGGTCTATTAATCTTATCTTTTCCGAAAGCCCTTTCTTTCCCAATTCGGACTCAAACCACTTTGAAAAATCGTCAATTCCGCCGAGCCTCACCCTTGCCTCAAAAAAATGGTCGTATATGGAGCTTGCATCTATATATTTAATCGCCATAAGAAACTCTGCAAGATTTTTAGCCCTTACTCCGGCTGGAAATACGAATATTACAGCCTCGTTAAAATAAAATTCATCGCCCGGCACGGCATCTCTCGGCTCTGGGAAATTCCCGAGATAATCGTCTATTACCTTTATCATCTCAGTCCTTAACCCATCCATATCCTTGAATGCGTAAGGGTCTATATTCGAAAGCCTTTCCGATAAAGCCCTCTCCTCGATGCTCTCCCCTGCCCACTGGGCAAAGTCATTCGTATAATCGAGAAGGTGAGCCTTTAAGAAATATTGATAGGTGTGATGGAATATTGACTCTTTGCTTACTGCGGATATTCCTTCCCTAAGCTCACGGAGGTTTTTAGCCCTTTTGCCCGTGGATTTAAGTATGCTCGTATATTGCTTAAACTCAAAGGGTGTTGTCATTTCATCCCTTCCCTCTCAAAATGTAAAGCAGGTAAATGTTTACTATGTAGGCAAGGAGTATGGCTATAGTATCCCAGCCGAGTCTTAAGAATGTCTTTCTCTCCAAACGATAGATGAGGCTCACAACGGCTATCCCTGTCATAAGGACTGCCATAAAACCGGTTACTGCATGATTGGCGGATACATCAGCCAATAGAGAGCCTTTTATATAAAAGATGTCATCTATGGCAAGGATTAATATGTTAAAAATGTTGCTTCCAAAAAGGTTTGCTATTGCCATATCCGTTGCACCAATCTTTAGTGCCGAAATGGAGACAACCACCTCCGGCAGTGATGTTGTCATAGCTATAAATACAGTCCCTATAAAGCTTCTTCCAAGCCCTGTCTCTTCTGCAAGTCTATCTCCTATAAAGGGCAGCCATGTAGCAACACCGATGATAAAGAGGGCGTTCAGGATATATTTATTCACTGCCTCCTTAGTAGATATATGCTCATATTGAGTTGCATGAACGGTCTCCCCTACAAATTCCGCTATCCTCCTCTTCTCAAAAAAGAAGACGCTTCTGATTCCAATACCGTATATCAATATAATTGCAGGTGTATATAACCCGATATTTCCTATAGCCGGTACGGTCTGATTTGCCAATATTGAAATGGAGGCAAGACTTATGAGGATTATTCCGAAGCCTGCCGAAAGGATATGACCGTGCTCGCTTTTATGAAATATAGGGGCAGAGCCGTGAAGCATATCCATAAGTGCTATGATTGAGATGTTAAAGACACAACTCCCCATAATATCGCCGAGTGCGATATTGGGTGTATCTGCAATAGCTACAGAACTTATGCCTGTAATAAGTTCAGGCAGAGAAGTAACGCTTGCCATGAGAATTAGTCCTATCCATGCCCTGCCGAGCCCTGTCTTTTCGGCAATAATATCGCCATACCTTGAAAGCCTTGTGCCGCAAAAGACTATCACGGCAGAGCAGACTATAAACTCCAGCCAGAGAATTAACATTTCGCTCGCAAATCTCCCCTCTTTTAACAGGTCTAAAGACCTATTTCTACCAAATTATTCATACAGGCATCATGGCAATTTTATTTTATCTCCCAATGTCTTTTTTCTCCGCAAGAAGAATGAAATCGCTGCGCCGATGACTATACCAAGAAGCACACAGAGAACTATAACTATTGCAAGCGATGCCTCGAACCTCCATGTAAGAAAAGACACTACGACAGGAGCGGCATTCTGTGCCGAAAAGAGAGCCACAATAGCAATAATAAATAACACAAACAGTATGGTAATCATTAGGCGTATAATTCGATGCCCGAAAATTTAATCCCGCACATAAATCTTATGTGCGGAGTGTTTTTTCTTCAACCTCCTTTATCTTTTCTTCAAGTTTTTTTATCCGTGATATAATCTCCTTCACATTGGCAGAGAGCAGGGGATTCTCAACCTTTGAACTCAAATCGTAAATTGCTCCGCCAAGCTCCGCCATCTCCTTATGAACCTTTCTGTGAAGCTCATAGATTTTGTATCGTCTTTTACCTTCTTCCGTAAGCTCTCCAGCCTTCTTTTTTACAACAACGGCGCCGCCTTTCACGACCTCTATACCTTCTTTAACTCCCTTCTTCAAATTTTTCTTTACACTTTCCCAAAAGCTCATATCTTCCTCCTATCGTTTAGTTACTTGAGAATAAAATCTTGCGCAAAATGGCAAGAAAATTTTATAAGGGAAGAAACTTTCCTCGAACGACTTTTTATTTTTTCTTTTGTTCAAACCCCCCTCAATCCCCCCTTTTTTAAAGGGGGGTTAAAATAAAGCAAAAGAAAAAATAACGGAAGTGAGAGGAAAGTTTCTTCCCTATTATAACTTTTCCAACTCGTTCGGGTTAGATTTAACTATAAACAACTGCTTTAGCTTATATCACCACCTTTCCGTTATCATTAGTCATTAGAAACTAATAATTTAGCAAACCTGCCATAAAACCACTTAATTACAAAAATAGGCAGAACAGTGCTCAGGGCAATAACAATAATTAATGCTGCATAGACATCTTCGCTGAATATCTTTGCAGATTTGCCAAGCTCTGCAAATATCAAACCCACCTCCCCTCTCGGAACCATGCACAACCCGATTGCCCATTTACGATAATAATCCTCTTTTATAAAGAATGCCCCGATTATCTTGCCGATAACCGCAGTAATCGATAATACGGCAGAAAATATCCACACAAACGACGAACTCCAGTTCACTGCCTTTAGATTCAGTGAAAGGCCGACCATGACAAAAAAGATAGGGGTAAAGAGATGGATGATTGGCTTCATATTTTCTTCTATACGATGGGCAAATGCCGGCTCTGCATGGACGGCAAGCCCCATCGGCAGAAAAAATCTCCTGCTCAATGCAATGCCTGCGGCAAAGCCTCCGAGCAGTTCGGGCGCGCCGACTGCATGGGCAAGCCATGCAAAAAACAAAACGAGGGATACGACCGTAGTAGGAATAAGCCCCGGAATCTGGCTGATACTGTCGAATCTCTTGATTACACCTGCCATAAATTTTGCCGCCATCGGCGCAAGAGCCATAAATATCACAACAAAAACAAAAATCTGGGATGTATGCTGGAGGCTTACCCCCTTCCCAAGAGAAAGGTCATAGAGAAAGGCAAGGAGTATAACGCCGATAATATCATCGATAACGGCAGCCCCAAGAACCATCTGAGCCTCTCTACTGCGATGCTTTGATAGGTCTGTAAGTATCCTTACTGTAATACCTATGCTCGTAGCAGTCAGTGTCCCGCCTACAAAAAGAGAGGTTAAAAACGGCAAGTTAAACAGGTAATAGCTGACACAGAAGCCGAAGACGAAGGGTGCGGCTACCCCGAAGAGTGCAACGACAGTTGAATTAACCCCTGTCTTCATCAGCCTCATGATGTCCGTCTCGAGACCTACCTCAAACAAGAGCAGTATTATCCCTATCTCCGCAAGGAGCTTGATTACATCGCTTGGCTCAATCAGCCCCAACAGACTTGGACCCAGAATAATACCAGCCATCAATTCGCCTATTACAGACGGGATTGACAGATAGGCGGCCGCTTCCCCAAGTATCCTTGCAGATAGCAGGATAATTGTTATGTGTATGAAAAAAGTGGATACTTCCATTATTTTTTAAAGAAAATCTCAAACAAAACTATAAGCGCTATAAGTAAAAGAAGCCCTATGCCAATCCAGATGCCTTCAATCGGTTTTTTTTCGTCCTGCATAATTATACCCCTCCTGAAGAAAATTATAAAAACTCTTTCAACGCAAAGTTACAAAGGAGGCAAAGCCGCAAACCTCTTAATTTCTTTGCGCCTTTCTTTATAACTTGGCGTCTTTGCGTTAAATCGGATTTTTTTCCTATATAACCAGAGGGGGTTTGTAAGGCATCTCGATGAAAGAGGATACATGAAGCAGTGTAATAGCATCCGTGAAAGGAAATTCAGACGGGAAAAACACGGAAAGGGTATCTTCGGTTATACACAAAGAATCCATTTGACTGGATGGGTTTAGATAAAAATCGTTATGAATGCTATCGCCGGACGATATGCTGACCTCATACTGTCTCTCGCAAGTATTTACATTTATAGAGAAACCGGTAATGCCGATTATAATAGAGAGGATTATAAAAATCGATACGGCTCCTTTTACGAGATTATGCGAAGGCAGACATCTGATTACCTCTGACATAACTGTTCCTCTCTTTTGGCGATTCATTATATCACAGGACAATAATCTCCATAGAACAATTTTGAAATATTTTGCCACATTACAAAAGTAAAGATGGACAGAAAAGGATAATAAATTGTTATCCATCATTTTTTAATATAAATCAAAAACTCCACATTCCCCTTTTGCCCGTAAATCGGCGATTCTGTTAAAGCTAAAACTTTAAAACCCAAATCCGATGCAAAGGATTTAATATCGGAAATTACCCTGTCATGTTGTTCTTTTTCTTTTACTATTCCGCCTTTTCCGACTTCGCCCTTTCCTACCTCAAACTGGGGTTTTATGAGCGCTACTATTTCGCCCTTTTCTTTGAGCAGGTCTTTGACAACCGGAAGGACTAATTTGAGGGATATAAAGGAGACATCTATTGTTGCCATATCGGAAAGTTCACCGATGTCATCTATCTTTAGGTATCTGATATTCTTTCTTTCTATTACGATTACCCGCGGGTCGTTTCTCAATTTCCATGCAAGTTGTCCATAGCCGACATCTATTGCATATACTTTTTTTGCCCCGTGTTGAAGGAGGCAGTCTGTAAATCCTCCTGTCGATGCGCCGACATCTATTGCCGTTTTATCTTTTACGGCAATACCGAATTCCCTTATTGCCTTTTCGAGTTTTAATCCGCCGCGGCTGACATAGGGTATATCTTTGCCTGTAAGTTCTATTTCCGAATCTTCATTTATTAGTGCGCCGGATTTATTTACAGGTTTGCCGTCAACCTTTACCTCTCCCGATAGTATCAGAGCCTTTGCCCTTTCTCTGCTCTGAACAATGCCTCTTTCTATGAGGAGATTATCCAACCGCCTTTTTTGCATTATCTATAAGGTTGGGGTAGGGCAGGGCTTTAGCCTTGCCTAAATTAATGTCTTTAAGAAATTCCGATATTGCGGATGCAATGCCGTCGGGGGTAAGTTTATATTTTTCCCTTAATATTTGAGGCGCGCCATGTTCTACAAAAGTATCCGGTATGCCTATTCTCTTGACATTTATATTCGTCAGCCCTTCTTCTTCCAGAACCTCAAGCACAGCGCTGCCGAATCCTCCCTGAAGGACATTTTCTTCTACAGTAACGATTGCGCCTGTTTTTTTAGAGAGCTCGATTATAATATCCCTGTCAATCGGTTTTACGAATCTCATATTTACGACTGCCGCGGCGATTCCATTATTCATTAATATGGATGCTGCATCGAGGGATGGATATACCGTGTTTCCAATCGCAAGTATGGCTATATCGCCGCCGTTTCTTAAAATCTCGCTTTTCCCGATTTCTATTGCCTTAAAATCCTTATCGAGTTTAACCCCTTCACCGTTCCCGCGTGGATAGCGGACAGCAGAGGGTCCGTTATATTCAATTGCAGTTTTGAGCATATACTGAAGCTCGTTTTCATCCTTTGGAGCCATTAACACCATATTTGGCAGCGAGCGGAGATATGATAAATCAAATAATCCCTGATGTGTTGCGCCGTCCTCTCCTACAATGCCTGCCCTGTCAATGGCAAATGTAACAGGGAGGTTTGTGAGGCAAACATCATGGAGTATCTGGTCATACGCCCTCTGGAGGAATGTCGAGTATATTGCCACTACAGGTTTAAAACCCTTCGATGCCAAACCTGCGGCAAATGTTACGGCATGCTGTTCTGCTATGCCGACATCGTAGAACCTGTTTTTAAATTTGTCTGCAAATTTATCGAGCCCTGTCCCGTCTGCCATAGCAGCGGTAATTGCCACAATCTTTTTATCCGTTTCAGCGATAGATACGAGTGTCTTACTGAAAATCTCCGTGTAGGACGGGTGCGTCTTTTTCTTTTTAAAGCTGCCTGTGCCGACATCGAACTGCGATACGCCGTGAAATGAATCGGACTCATCTTCTGCGGGTTTATATCCCTTTCCTTTTGTCGTAACGACATGGACTAAAATCGGCCCCTTCAACCTCTTAACACTCTCGAATGTATCCAGCAGGTGATTGATATTGTGCCCATCTATGGGTCCTACATATTTAAAACCGAGGTCTTCAAAAAACCTGCCCGGGACAAAGAGACCTTTAACTGCCTCCTCGACCCTGTGCGCAAATTTTGCCATCTGTCCTCCAATGGCTGGAATAGTCTTTAAAATATATTCTGCATCCGCCTTCATCCTGTTATATAATTGGCCTGTGATAATCTTATTTAAGTGTGCGGATATTGCGCCTACATTCGGAGAGATTGACATCTTATTGTCGTTGAGGACAACTATGAGATCGCTGTTCAATGTCCCTGCATTATTCAGCCCTTCCAATGCAAGGCCCGAAGTCATGGAGCCGTCGCCGATAACGGCTATAACCGAATTGCTGCCGCCTGTTTTATCCCGTACCTTTGCATACGCCAGGGCAATGGATATGGATGTGCCGCTGTGCCCCGTATCGAAGGCATCGTAAACGCTCTCTTCCCTTCTTGGAAATCCGCTTATACCTTCATATTGTCGAAGGGTGGCAAATTTCTCCCTCCTGCCCGTAAGGATTTTGTGGGCATAACACTGATGCCCTACATCCCAGACAATCGCATCTTCCGGGGTTTTAAAGATATAGTGCAGGGCTATTGTCAGGTCAACTACGCCGAGGCTGGATGCAAGGTGTCCGCCGGTTTTGGAGACGCTGTCTATTATAAATTTCCGTATCTCCTTCGATAATTCGGGGAGATCGCCCCTTTCAATCTTTTTTAAATCATCGGGACTGTTTATGGTGTTTAATAGTTTCATGTAAAATGATTACACAGATTATAAAGACTGATTACACAGATTGCATCCTTAATCGGTGTAATCTTTTAAAAATCTGTGTAATCTGTATTTTTAAAACCGCCTTGCTATTATATACTCCGAAATATCTTTTAATAATTCTGCCTTATCGCCGAACATCTCGAGGGATTTTATGCTGTTGTCAATCAGCCTGCCGGCGATCCTCTTAGATTCGGCAAGACCGAAGACGGACGGATAGGTAATCTTCTTCATCCTCTCGTCGCTGCCTGCTGTTTTCCCCATTACTTCACTTTCTCCCTCCACATCGAGTATATCGTCCACAACCTGAAATGCAAGGCCGATATTTTCTCCGTATCGGGTCAGTGCGCTTAGTTCATCATCTTCACAACCGCTCAGTATTGCGCCTGCCCGGACGGCAGACAAGATCATCTCGCCTGTCTTATGGGTATGTATATATTCGAGTGTAGGAATATCCGGTTTCTTTCCGCTGTATTGAATATCCACCACCTGTCCGCCTATAGTGCCGGCTGCGCCGACTGCCCGCGCTACTTCGTTTATTGCCCTTAAAATCGCAGAAGGATTTATCTTTGGCATAGAACGGACATCGCTCATAATCTGAAACGCCATAGTTAATAGCGCGTCCCCTGCCAATATGGCAACAGCCTCCCCGAACTCTCTGTGGTTTGTAGGCTTTCCCCTTCGAAAATCGTCATTATCTATTGCAGGGAGGTCGTCATGGATAAGGGTGTAGCTGTGTATCATCTCGATGGCGCAGGCGAAGGGGAGGACATCCTCTCTTTTCCCTCCGACAGTTTCTGCCGAGGCAATGGACAGTATCGGCCTCAGCCTCTTGCCTCCTGCAAGCAGGCTGTATCTCATGGAATTATAAATATCGGGGGGATAGGTGTTTTTGGAGGGTATATAACTGTCGAGGGCATTATCCACCATCGTCTTCATTTCATTAAGATATTCCTTTATGTTCATAATAAAATCTTAATTCTAACGGCAGGATATTGTCAAGAAATCTTATCTTCCGAAATTCTTAAAACGGAATTTTTAAGACGGAATAAGACGGAATTTGGGTTGACAGCCATCCTTCTCAAGTCTATACTCTACATCATAAAACAAAGTTATCAAGTTTATAAAGGTATAAACCCAAAAAATGCGTGAAAGACCTTATGTCCCTTTCGCTTGCCGTTCAGACAGCCGTCCATGGCTGTCTGAACTGTGGAAATTTTCACCCCTGAATGAATCAA